>JAAYSV010000040.1 GCA_012518215.1 Bacillota bacterium | reverse complement strand
GTAGCTACGTTCCAAACAAAGAACAGCGGGAATTGAGAGAAGTGGTGCGTTACCGCAAAAACATGATTGATGAACGTTCCAGAGAAATCAACCGTTTAGAAAAGACCCTGGAGGGCGCCAATATAAAATTGAGCTCATTTGTTTCTGATCTGAACGGTGTAAGCAGTCGCAAGATGCTTGAGCAGGCACTGATTGGTGAAGTCGACGAATCAAATATTGATTCTTTGATTCACCATTCTATGAAAGAAAAAAGGGAAGCGCTTCTTCTCGCTATGGAAGGTGTTTTAACCCCGATACAAAAGAGTTTGGTAAGGGCAATCTTAGATCATATCGATGACATGACCAGACGCATCAAAAACTTGGATGATATCATAGACAAGCATATTGAAGGGCACGGGGACGCCATCAAAAAAGTTATGGAAATTCCGGGTGTCGGGAAACGAAGCGCCGAAATTATTTTCGCAGAAATGGGTACGGATATGAGTCGCTTTCCAACAGCAGCACACCTCGCTTCATGGGCTGGGCTATGCCCAGGTAATAACGAAAGTGCTGGAAAACGTAAAAGCGGAAAAACTACCAAGGGTAATAAATATTTAAAAAGTACACTTATCCAATGCGCAAAATCCGCAAAGTCAAACAAAGATAGCTTTTTTAGTGCCCGATATCAGCGTTTAGTCGTAAGACGAGGCGCCAATAGGGCTACAGTTGCTATAGCACATTCTATAATCATCGCGATCTACAACATGTTAAAGAAAAATGTTTCTTTCAAAGATTTAGGTAGTGATTACTATACAAAATTTAATACTGCCTCCAAAGTTAGGTATTATATCGGCAAGTTAGAGGAATTAGGTATGTCAATCCCCGTTTCTTTGGCTACCTAAGGATGATACCCTAAAATACTTGCTGTTTCAGGGATGGTCAATTACCACCCCATGGATAAGTGCGCCCCTTTTTACTAATAGATTCATAGCAATGACAGTACTGGAAATACAGTCGCCGGAATGGCACAATACCGGGGGAAAGAACGCGGCCTCCCCCCCTGTCATTCCGAGCAAGCGGTGTTTAACAAGAACACCAACATGAAGCCATGGTGAATAATGATGTAGAAACGGTAACACCGGAGTGAAAAAATAGTGCCGCGAGGAATCTGATAGGTAACTCGGAAAGAAAAAACAGGAGCCAGTTCAGGAATGACAGGTAGGGCACTTTTTAAATACGACGGGCAGGAGGTAGGTATGTGGTTGTGGCAATGCTGATTTGCAGGCAGAAGTGAGTGGTCAAGATTCCTCGTCACGGCAGAAACCGCCGCTCGCTTGGAAAGACAGGTTTGGTGCTTATTCCGGTTTGCGCAGGAGGATGACTCTGTTGGTATTGGTGCCCCGCTGCAAATTGTCCACGCCCCAGCAATGGGCAGTCTTGGTGAATTTCTGGCTGTTGATCATGACCATCTCCGGCCGGAAACCGGCCTCGATGGCAGCGGGGACCGCCCAGGTTTCAAGTAAAATTCTCCCCCGCTGAACCTCCCCAACTTCAAAAGCAACATGCCCGCCGGGAAGAAGAATACGCCGCAGTTCCCGGAAAATGATGGTCATCCTGTCCCGCCATTCCTCGGGTTTCCTGAATTGCCACATGCGGATATCGGAGGTGTCGATCCCGTTGAACCAGCAGCGAAGCCAGTTGTCTTTTTCGTAATCCACAACATTCAGGAAAGGCGGAGAAGTGACGACCAGGGCCACCGTGTTGTCTCCGATCTGCGGGGTGTCATCAGCGGAAGCGGTGATGATCCGAGCTTCATTTTTGCGCCTTGAAAGAGTTTCCCTTTGGGTAGGGCTCAACCGGCGAAGCAAGGAGTTGCTTTTGCGCAAGATCAGTTCCCGGATATCCCGCCGCGGGGGAACCTGACCGCGCCGCTCGTTGATACGGCGTTGCGAGGCTATGGACACAGCCTGGTTGGGCGGCATCGTGTAGACGGAGAAAAATCCGGGGGAATGACCGGTCAGCCGGTTGGTAGCCACCATCCTTATCCAGGCGTCCACATGATCGTAATCCTGTGTCGATTCCCGTTCCAACAGATAGGTTTGCAGGTTAGTGAGTGCCCGCAATGTATGCGGGTGATAGAAGACAAGGATATCATCCCGTACTTCACATGGTTTCTCAAGGTCCAGGGAGTAAAGCCGCGCTTTGATTTCGCCCGGTTCCGGAGGATCAAAACGAGGACGGGTCAGGATCGGGCTCAGAGGGTTGATGTCACACCCCAGGGGTATGCGGTCAAGTAACGCCGACTCGATGAGTGTCGTGCCCCTGCCCATGAAAGGATCGTAAACGATGGCCCCTGGATCCGTCAGACGGGTGATAAAAAACTCGGGCAACTGGGGCTTGAAACAGGCACGATAAGATATTTCATGCAGGGAATGGGCCGCCCTCTGCTTCGATGTCCAGAATTCGTTGGTGTAAACGGGTATGTCGAATCGGGGATCGGGGAATTCAAGCACGGCAGTCTTCTTTCCATAATTACAGAATTCCAGAACCGCCGCATGAAATTGTTTGGTTGTCAGGGTCATCGTATCTTTGCTCCGCCTTCCGCCCACACTGATGCCGTTATTTCTGCCTCCACAATTCTCTTTCTTCCCCCAATGTTAATTTAACCCCGGTTTTTTGGCAACAAAAAGCATGGATAGGGGGCAGCCACGGGGAACCGTATGCCGGCTGATAACCCGGTCCGCCCGGAAACGGGAGCATGGATTTTACCGGAACAGGAGCGCGAGCACGAATTGCAGGTATAACAAAGAACAGCGGGTCCATCGACGCTGTTTTGCCAATGGACCCGGTTTCTTGCTTTTTGATTTTTTGTTAGCTCGACATTTTTTTGTCGTCTTTTTGCTTTGCCTGCTCCTCTTCAAGAAGAACCCGGCGTAGCACCTTGCCCACCAGGGACATGGGAAGCTCATCCCTGAATTCATAGATCTTGGGCACTTTGTACTTGACGAGATTTTCCTGGCAGAATTCTTTGATCTCCGCTTCGGTAAGTGTTTCTCCATCCCGGGGGACAATAAACGCCTTGACGGTCTCGCCGCGGTATTCATGGGGAATCCCCACCACGCAGGCTTCCTTGACCTTGTTGTGTGCATAGAGGACTTCTTCTATCTCCCGGGGATAGATATTCAAACCGCCGGCGATGATCATGTCTTTCTGGCGATCAACAATGTAGAAGAAGCCATCCTCGTCCATCTTGCCGATGTCCCCGGTGAGCAACCACCCGTCATGAAATGCCTCCTTGTTTTCTTCCGGACGGTTAAGATAGCCACTCATCACCTGCGGCCCCTTGATGACCAGTTCCCCCTCCTCACCTATCGGCATGTCGATGGAGGGATCGTCCATATCCACGATCTTGGCAAGGGTGTTGGGGAAGGGAAGCCCGATACTGCCAATCTTCTGAGATCCAAAGACCGGGTTGCAGTGAGTAACGGGGGAAGTTTCCGTGAGGCCGTATCCTTCCCCGAGCAGGCTGCCGGTAAGTTCCGTGAATCTTCGGTGCACTTCCTCGGGCAATGGCGCCGCACCACTTATGCAGAATTCAAGAGAGCTCATGTCATATTTTTTCAGGTTCGGTGCATTGATGATAGCAGTATAGATGGTGGGAACGGCAGGAAAAAGGGTTGGTTTTTCCCGTTGAATGGCCCGCAGAACCATCTGCAGGTCAAAATGGGGGATGAGAATCATTGTACCGCAATACAGAAGGCTCAGATTCAAACAGGTGCTCATGCCAAAACTGTGAAAGAAGGGGATAAGGGCAAGACCGATTTCTTTGCCTTCTTCCGCATCGGACTTCCAGCTGAATATCTGCATGGCATTTGTAGCCAGATTCTTGTGGGAGAGCACCGCTCCTTTGGACAATCCCGTGGTCCCACCCGTGTACAGGAAACAGGCGGGATCGTTCACATCAACACCCGGATCGGGAACCGGGGTATCCGGATATTTTGGTAGAATATCCGTCCACTGGTGGTCTCCTTCCTGCACGGGTACACGATCACCTTCTTTTACCTCCTTGAAGAGGGTATAAATCACTTTGAGAAAACCGGGGAAATAATCCTTGATACTGGTACTGATGATCGTCTTTATCCCGGTCCGATCCTTCAATTTCCTTATTTTGGGATAAAAACGGCTCATGGTTACCATTATCTCCGCTTCACAGTCATTGAGCTGGTGAAGCATCTCCCTTTCCGTGTAGAGGGGATTGCAGGGAATAACCGTGCAACCGGCCTTGAGAGCCCCGATGTAGGCAATAACAAATTGCGGACAGTTGGGGAGGTTGAGAGCAACCCGGCACCCCTTTTTCATACCCATATCCTTGAGCATGTGGGCAAAACGGTTGGATAGTTTGTCAACTTCCCCGTAGGTGTAACCGGCCAACATGAAACGTAAATGGGTATGCTGGGGGAATCTCCTGACTGTTTCCTGAAACAACTGGGGAATGGTCTTGCCGGGAAGTTCGATCTCGTGCGGTACTCCTGGATCATATTTTTTTAGCCATACTTTCTCCATGAACAAGCCTCCAATGAATAAATTGATTTTTTAAGATAATAATGCATTATCTATACATACTTTTATTGTTGTATTCGCTAAATTATATTCTTAATCCTTCTATTTTCCCAATATTTTTTATTAATCAAATGTTTTGATCCTTCCGGCACATTTGCCAGAATGCATGGGCAGCGGAATTTATTCATACGCAAATAATCCAGGGAAGGAAAACATAAAATTATGGAGAATCATTCCTTGGATAGCATATCCTTGAATAACAAGAAGTACGAACAACGCAAGGGAGATTTCAAACAAAATGAGGGGGTTGAACTTCTGATGAAATTCAAGTATTTTGTGCCGTTGATAACATTTATCGTTCCCACGATCATCATCACAACGCTTCTGTTCTGGTTTACCGAGCCGCCGCCGCCGATCCAGTTGATCGGGTTGGTGATCCTGCTGATAGCGGCTTGCGGTACCTATGTCATGGGTATCAATG
>JAAYSV010000039.1 GCA_012518215.1 Bacillota bacterium | reverse complement strand
TTGTCTTGGCCCATCCTAATGTCACCTCCGTTGCTCTGTTTTATTTAGCAACTTCAGTGTAACTGATGTTGGCTGTGGATGGGCTATTATTTTAACCCCCCGGGCAATTCATTTTACAATTTCCCTTATCTGTATCATCAACAGGATTGCAGGAAACAACGGAAGCTGTAAGCATGGAAAATAACGATTATCATTCATTTGAAGCAGCCAGAAGTATTCTATCAATAGCAGGCTACGACTCTCCAGACAGGGAAGTTATGCAGATAATTGAAAATGTGTTCCACAGGTGGTATGAATATGACCTTGATGGAGGGGAACGTTTAATATTCCTGGAGGAACCCTGCAGGAAGATTCTTGACAAAAAGGAAATCCAGGAATTGTACAATAAATCGAGACAATGGGTGAACGGTACAGAATATTATGAGATGTATATGACGATGAAGAAGTCAAATCAATATGAGCTTGTTGAAAAACAAATTCCAAGCCCTGAAAAACATATTTTACCCGTGGAATTCAAACCAAAATACGGTGATTCCGCCACATCGATATCGAACGTTGGCCATGAAAAAATATCAACGGCAGAAAGCATCACCCCCGCCACCAACCCGATCGAGACTTCGAATGTAATAGGTACAGATGATAGACTCCGCATCGAAGAAACCACAGAATATCCCTTAAACACAGTTGGATATATAGAATCTACGTATATGGAAGGGGGCCTGTATTACCGTGGAACCGCTTTTTTGGTTTCTCCATATATCGCCCTTACCTGTGCGCATAATGTTTATGATTTTTATTACGAATGGGCCGATATGGTTTATTTTTATCCGGGGCAGTATCAATCGTACGAAGGGGGCGATATTTACTGGCCTTATGGATATAAAAGCACAACATATTTTGAAATATGTGCTGATTATGTTGACTATGCTGGTTATACAATTGGTGACTTTTCCGACTATGGTGCATTGTTCTTCGGGGAACCTTTCACGGGGATCGATACTTTTGTACCTGTTGTCTTCAATTGTAAACCCGAGTGGGTTGTTGTTGTCGGTTATCCAGAAGTTGTTCGAAATGAAATAAACAGTTATGCGATGTGGTGTTCTGCCGATTATACAGTGACAATAACTGATTATGCTGACTATGCGGTGTGTTTTTTGGCAGACATTACACCTGGCACCAGCGGGGGCCCTGTCCTGGCAAATGATGAAGTATCCGATACCCCAGTAGTAGTAAGTATCGCTGCTGGCAGCATATACGACCAATGGGGTTCACCATTATATAACATGGGTCCGGCATTCGATGATTATAACCGCGATCTCATTATGGGATGGATCAATTGGGATCCATATGTCTTGCATGGCGACCCGAACGGTGATGGCGATATAACCGTTCAAGATGCGATCATGGTTTTACGCTCCGTTGTAGGATTGGTAAAACTGAATGAAGATCAAACCCTTGCAGCGGATGTGGACGGGAGTGGCTCTGTTGATGTGAATGACGCTATCCTGATATTGCGTTATATTGTGGGCTTGATAGGATATTTTCCCGTGAGATACTGAGACACAAGGTAATCGTAAAACATTCGCAAGAGTTTGCCCCGGTAGCAAACAGCTACCGGGGCTTTTTTTACATGTGTATTTTCCACGCAGAAAAAAGCGTTTTAAAATTGCAGGGCGCGGTGCCGGCCGGAGGAAAGGCCAAAGTTCAGTCGTACCGGGTGATACGCGGTTTGATGTCGAGGCGTTCCAACATCTGGACGAAATCCGATCGGGTGATCCTGTCCGGGGGTTTCTCCATCAGTGCCACCAGGATAGCCTCGATCACGTTAACCCCGAAGGATCGGCCTTCTATCTCAGGGGTGGTGGTCATGAGGACGCTGACACCCCTGCGCCCCAATTCCTCGACTTCCTTTGAAGTTACCGTATTGGTGACAATGATCTTCCCTTCCATGCGCGGGGGAAGGTGCTGGTAGATGTAGTGAAAATCGCCGGCGACGATGTCAGCGCCATGATAATATTTCTGGAATTTCAGCCCCTGGTTTTTCTTCCCTTCCTCCCGGTTTTCATTCTGCTGCCGGCCGGTCGGATATATCCAGCTGAATGGGAGCCTCGTCAATATGGGCATCAACACCGGTACCAGAAGGTAGATCGAGCTCAATGAATGTAACGGAATATTCATACCGGTGGTGAACATCAGATCGCCATACACCGTCTTGCACCCCAGTTCTTCGAAGGCACGCCCCATACCGATGCGGTCTATAACGCAAACGACGAATACATTTCTGCCGGACAGGGGCAGATGATCGGTCCCGGCGGCATACTTTATCGCATCGTACTCCAGGGTGCTCTTGAGAATGGTGCCATCCACCAACGGGGTCTTCCGGGCAGCAGTGGAGATGTTCCGGGCATCACGAAAAACATATCGTCGGCCCACCCCGGCCATGTAGAGGTCGATACCGCCCATCCCGAATGCGTCCACCTGGCCATCCAACTTCCCGATCAACTCTATCGCTTTGTGAATATCGCCATCTGTCCCGATTCTCTCTACAAGGATGTCCTTACCGAGCAGATTGATCCTGGCCGAATGGTTGCGTGCCGATGAACCTATACTTACACTGACGACATGTTTCAATTACCGACTCTCCTGACCTGTCCTTTTATTCTTGATTACATCTTCCCCTGAGTTTTCATAGCCTGGAGCAACAATTATTCCACAATAAGTAAAACCATTCTGCCCCACAGGTAATTCCTTCTTGCGCAACCAGATCAGTAGTCCCGGAAAAGTTTTTCGGTCTTCATCCTCCATCGTTCAAAGTTGCGCGGGTCCCAGATCGGCGGATAGTTTTTGTAATGGTCATAAATTTTTGTACTGGCTGCCACCGTTTTATTCATTTTGAGAAGGACAGACGGCCTGAATATTCCATGCAGCAAGGATCTGGCCCTGGTGTCCAATCCGGGCGGGTTGAATTTCCCGTTGACGGCGTCTTCCAACATCTCGCGATTCATGATGTCTTTGCGAAAAAGAAAATTCAGGTTGTCATGACCAAGATCCTGCAGGGCTGTCCTCAGAGCTGAAAGAGCTGCAAAGGAAGCACCCCGATCATGGTCAAGATAGAATTTCTTGTTGATTTCCCACAACTTCCCGAGATCATGCCTTCCTTCCCGCGCCGCAGAAGCAATAACTTCCGCAGCCCAGAGTCCCACCAGCATGGCCGAGCCCGCTCCACAGCCCGTTGTCGGTACCGAGGTGGAGGCGGCATCACCGATAACCAGAAACCCATTGGTGGCAAAATTCAACAGCGGACGGCCAACGATGCATAGCCTCCGGCCCCCTCTTACCATTTCGGGCCTGATAGAGGCATGCCTGGCAATAAAGTCCTCGATCAGATCCTTGGGGTCCGGATTGGCGGGATCGTGTCTGACTCCCGCTCCCACATCGATCCTTTCCTCGTTATGAATATGGGACCATTGATATCCGGTATGAAAACCGTAACGGTAGTGGTCAGCAATTATGTCTGTTTTGGCCAGTTCCGGGTCACGCACCCGGACCTCGCGGTTGACAAAACCAAAAGCAGAATCTTTGAATTCGTCGGCCAGGCCGGTGTATGGCGGTAACGATCGGCGCAGGACGGATTTGTAACCGGAGGATTCGACCACGATGTCCGCTTCCATCTCCCGGATATCACCGGTTGTCAGATCCCTGTATTTTAGCCCGTAAACGTCAACGCCGTCCGGGCCATTGGTGCCGCTTTCACGGTAAAGCAACCGGAGAACTTCGCATCCATACTTGATCTCTGCCCCGGCATCCACGGCCTGCTGAACCAGCATCTTTCCCAGTGCCTGCCGGTCGGTGGTGATCATCCGGAATTCGATTTCCTTCACACTGGAATAATCGGGGCTGAATAGCTTCAAGCGCGGTATGGCATGCGGTTCAAAAAGCCCTTCTTCCGATCCATGCTCCTTTACCAGGGCCCCTTGCCAACGATTACCGACCAGAACGGGCATTTCTATTCCAATCGCCTCGAGTGCTACCCTCTCCACGGCATCCGACCAGTCGTGGCCCAACTGCTCGAATTCTCCTTTTTCATAGATCGTAACATCGATACCCTCTTCCGCCAGTTTCCGGGCGAGAACAGCCCCGCCGGGCCCGGCTCCGGCAATCGCAACCTTGTATCCCATTTTCTTTCCCTCCGTCATATTTCTTTCTTGTCAGCGGTACCGGTTTTCCAGGAAGGTTTGAACGGCTTGGCCCTCTCCTCCACCCCGATGGCCCAGGAAAGGCCATTCTGATAGGGGGTGCTTCCCCAGAAATACTGAAATAGCCTGGTTCCCCAGGTACAAAACAGGGGGTAGGAAAGCACATAAAAAATGCCTATCAGTACCGGAACAGAACCGACATGGCCGCCGCCGATAAACCAGGGTTTCATTCCCGTTATATTGGACAGAAGCACATTCAGCCAGAAGAGAAAAGTGAACAGGCACATGTAGAAAAGATAAAATTCATTCTTTTCATAACCTCTCTTGGAAAAATACCAGCCCAGTAGATAACCGAGAACGATAATGATTGGCACATCATACAAGAAAAGTTTCATAGCAATCCCCTCTCCTTGCAGTATCCGATAAATTCATACAAACCTTTGCGAGGATCCTGGTAGATAAACTTGAAACCCAGGTTTTTGATCTTTTCATTGGAAAACCAGTATTGATGGGTCATGTATTCGATCATGGGTACGTCCACCTTGGGACGTTTGTTCTTTTTTCGGGCATTCCTGTCCATGGCCAGAACGAGCTTGCGCAACACCGCCGCAAGTGCCTTGTAGATGGGCCATGGCATGGGAAGCTTGATGATATGGTCAATGCCGATCTGCCTGCATACCAGTTCCATCAACTCGGCCTGCGAGATGGGATCACTGAGCAAATTGTAAGCCTCCCCGCAGGATTCGTCACGTTCAGCAACAAACAGGGCTGCCCTGACCAGATCGCGTACCTCAACCGAGGGAAACATCAGGGTACGGCTTACGGGATAGATAACAGGGACAATCATGACTCCCAGCCGGGCCACGCCGTAAAGGATATGAAAAACACCGTACCGGTGCCTGGGCCCATAGATAGGCCCCGGCCGCAGGATGGTAAGGTCTATTTTTTTTCCCTCGTGCAGATCCCAGAGTAAATTTTCCTGGGCCAACTTTGATTTGGAATAAAGGTTGGTCGGATTCTTCGGGAAATCTTCATCTACCGGCTCCCCGGGGGTCTCGCCATAAACACCCTCCGTGGACCAGTGGATTATCCTTCTGACTCCCTTTTCCACCGCCACCTCGACCAGATTCCTGGTTCCCTCCACGTTGATCTTGTAGAGCACATCCCAGAGGGCAAAATAATCGTAGAGAGAGGCGATATTGAAGATAACATCGATCCGATGTTCAAACAGGGGATACAACGTTTCTTTCCTGGTCAGATCAGCGGGTATAAACTCCATGTCATACTCTCCGATGGCATCTTTCTGGTAGCTCGGATGCAAAACCCCATTTTCGCAGTAATAATTGCCATGATCTTCCCTGTCGAGATCCGTGGCAATCACATCCCACCCCTGTTGTATCAAATGGGAAACCATGTGAGTGCCCACAAAACCGCAGGCGCCGGTTACCAATGCTGTCCTGGCCATCATTTCCCCCCTCCTAATCTATATAACTCCGAAGCCGATACCATGTCTGTTCAACGTTGCGGAACGGTAAAGATGTAAGGCAATCGTTTCATCTCCTCCCTGTAATCCGTGACAGCTGCCTTGCTTCTCTCCACATCATACCGTGCCCGCTCAAAAAAGGACAGTTGGATCATCCCCAGTTTCTTTTTGATCAGGGGCAGATAATCCTCATTTATTTCGTAACCAATTGAATGCCTCTGCAAATTCCTGGCAGCCAGAGAAGTGGTCCCGCTGCCCAGAAAGGGATCAAGAACTGTTTCACCCTTGAAACTGAACATCTTGATCAGGCGGCGCGGAAGTTCTTCCGGAAACATGGCCAGATGTGTATCCTGCCGCTCTCCGGGGAATTTCCAGTGTCCCGCAAAATAAGTGTTCCATTCCTCGTTGGTCATGCGAGATTGTTCTTTTATTTCTTTATCAACCGCCGGGGGTTCCCCCAGTTTTTTGAAGATAAGAATAAATTCGTAATCGAGTTTGAGTACACCGTTGCGCGGGTACGGGTAGGACCCCATTACCGTGGCCCCACCCGTGGTGTGGCAGGTGGTAACTTTCTGCCAGATGATCGCCCCCATGTAATCGAGGCCAATCGTCTCGCAAAATTTTATGATCTCTGTCCTGATGGGAATAACCTTGTATCTGCCATAATGAATGGCCCGGGCGTACTGGTCGCCTATATTGATGCAGAAGCGGCACCCCGGATGTAATACCCGATAACACTCATGCCACGCAAGGTTGAGGTTGTTGATATATTCCTCGTAAAGGTCGTTGAAGCCGATCTGGTTATCGTCTCCATAATCCTTTATCTGCCAGTAAGGAGGGGAGGTAACTATCAGATGTACGGATTCGTCCGCAACCTCGCTCATTTTCCTTGCATCCCCGATAAGCACCCTGTGAATTGTCTCCATGCACTCCAAGGATTATCTCCCCCAAAAAACTCCTGTTTTCGTCCCCATCCATCAATTAATTTAATATTAAGGCATTTTTTATCAAACGTCAATTTATGCCAGGAGGGTGAATCGGCATGGCTTTACCGAAAATTGCTTGCACCCGGGGCCCCGGTGCTATTTCTGATCCAATATCACGGGGTATAATTTGGTTGGTGCGAGTCAAGGGCTTTGCTCCTGCAGCTTCATGGGTCAAGGAGAGGCAACACCACCCTGATCCCCGTGAAGGAGAAATATCTTCTTCTGTCCAAATATATTCTGGAGGACAGTCGCCACCCCGACTTGTGATCCGGGGGGACAACTGAATAGAGCTCGGGAAAGGAGAAAGCGTTTTCCGTCTACAGGGGACAGGTGTAACGCTGGTCTAACAATGAAAGGTAAAATTATTGTAGCCGGTGCCGGAGGGGGCGGCCTGGTAGCTGCCCGGATATTGGGCCAACATGGATACGAGGTCAAAGTTTTTGAAAAGAACAGGCAGGGAGAAGTCAGTTACGACTGGCACGATGATGTGACGCCGCATGTCTTTACCAGGTTGAATATCCCCCTGCCGGAACCGGAATATTATTTCAAAAAAAGGGATTGGTCGTTTATCACCCCCGACGGCAAGAATATCATCCGGATTTACCAGGATGCAGAAAAAATAGATCTGTCCATGGAGCGCCGCCCCCTGATCGAATTGCTTCTGGCCCGGGCGGCGGAGCATGCAGAGATCTATCATGAAGCCGTGGTCGAAGATCTGATTGTCGAGGACAACCGGGTCAGGGGCATGATCGTGAATGGAGAGAAGGTCTTCGCCGACCTGGTTATCGACAGTTCCGGGCTCAACTCCATATTGAGGGAACGGCTCCCGGGAAGTTACCGCATCCAGCGCCACCCCCGGAAAGAAGAAGTCATATATGCCTACCGGGCCTTTTACAACCGCCGCCCCGGCTCCAGGGAGCCGGAACATACCAACAAAGCATATCTCAAACATCTGGGCGAAGAGGGTATCTCCTGGTGTATCTTTGACCCATCGGGCCAGGTCAACGTTCTTGTGGGCCGGATCGGGCAACTGGACGATCAGACCCTGCAACGGGGGTTGAAAGCACTGCGGGAAGACAACGAGATAATCGGCGACCGGATCTTGCGCGGTGGCTATTCGACAGCCATACCCATCCGCTATCCCCTTTCACGCATGGTGGGCCCCGGCTATGTTGCAGTGGGCGACAGCGCTTTCATGACCATCCCCATGTTGGGCTCGGGCATAGCCACTTCCATGATAGCAGGGCACATTCTGGCTGAAGTGATTACTGCGGCTGTTCAAAGCCCTCTATCCGTGGAAAACCTGTGGCATTACCAGGTGCGGGTCATGACCGATTTCGGGGCCGAAAATACCGGGGTGGATGTTCTGAAAAGGTGGCTGCTGTCCGCCGACAACGAAGGGCTCAGCTATCTGATGGGCCACAACGTGGTCGATGCAGACGATATGAAAAAAACTGCCGTCGGAGAGCTGGTCGATCTCTCCCTTCCCGACATGCTGCGCAAACTGGCCGTGGGCTACCGGAAGATGGGTCTGTTGCTGCAGCTCAACCAGGTGCTGTCAAAAGCAAGGAAGGCGAGAAAGATGGCCCTGAACATCCCCCCGACATACAACGAGGTCAAAATAGACACCTGGCAGGAAAACTTTGACAGGATGTTGAATTCATGAGTAACATGATTGATATGCACGCATAAAATCAAAGGAGGTAATCGATGGATATCTACGAGCAATTGAGAGAAATTCTGGATTCTCATCCGGCTACCGCGCCAAAGTCCAAATATCTTGATGAAATCTTGAGGATATTTTTTACACCGCAGGAAGCGGCCGTGGCCGTGGCCATGAGCTACAAGGCAAAACATGTGGAGGAAATTGCACGGAAAGCGGGACTTCCCGGGGAGGAGACGTTGAAACGTCTGGAAGCAATGGCCGGTAAGGGAATTATTATCACCAAGAAAAGGGAAGGGCAGAAACTCTACGGCCTGTTACCGCTGATTCCGGGGATATTCGAGTTTCCCTTCATGAAGGGCGGCGGCCAACCGGTACACAAACGCCTGGGTGAACTATGGGAAAAATACCACCGGGAAGCACTTGGTGTCTCCTTTGCCGGAAATCCCACACCCCTGATGAGGGTGGTTGCCGTTGAAAGATCAATCACGCCGCTGAATCGGGTCCATCCCTATGAAGAGGTCAAACACCTCATCGAGAACGCCTCTTCCATCGCACTGGCCAGATGCGCCTGCAGGGTCAGTATCGGCGCCTGCGACAGGCCGAAGGAAGTCTGCCTGATTTTCGGCAGCGCCACGGATTTTCTTGTCGAGGGCGGATTTGCCCGCCATATCAGCAAGGATGAAGCTCTGAAGGTACTGGATATTGCGGAAGAAGCGGGCCTGGTACATACAAGCAACAACAGTGCGGATCGGGCAAATCTCATCTGCAATTGTTGCCCCTGCTGCTGCACCGTTCTGCGCGGAAAAACCCAGCTGAACCATCCACATGCTTTCGAGCCCAGCCGCTTCGAGGCCGTGGTTGATGCCGATGAATGCACGGGCTGTTCAACCTGTGCCGATGAGCGCTGCCCGATGAAAGCGATAAAGATGGTGGATCAGATAGCGGTGGTTGATACGGCAGAATGCATCGGCTGCGGCCTCTGTGTTACCACCTGCCCCACCGGTGCCATTGTCCTGGCGGAAAGGGAGCAGGCGCCTTCAACCCCGGATACGTTGGGTGAAATGGCCACGGCCGTGCTGCAGGAAAAAGGCAGGCTGGAAGCTTTTCTGAAAATAATGCAGGGTTGATTCACCGCAAATACCGGATGCCGCGGGGCACTCCGCCGCCGTCATGCAAAAAACATGCAAAAAAAATTGGAATGATGAAAGGGGCGCGTCGCATTGCACGAACTGCCGATAACGAAGAGTATCCTGGACATCGCCCTGCAACACGCTGCCCTGAACAGGGCCAGCAAGGTGCTTTCCATTCACCTGCAGATCGGCAAGCTCAGCGATCTGGAAGATGCATGGCTGCAGCGTTACTTTGATTATTTGAGCAAAGGCACGGTTGCCGAGGGAGCAAAGCTGAAGATAGAAAGAATGCCGATCATGGTGATGTGCAGTAGTTGTAACCTGTCCTACGAGGCCCATGCGGAAAATATAGGAAACCTGGCCTGTCCAGCTTGCGGGGCAACGAGCGCCACGCTTGTTTCCGGTGGGGAATATTTCATCAAAACAATGGAGGTACAGTGATGGCCAAAGTCAGGCTCATCGAAATCAGGAAGGAAATTCTCGGTGACAATGCCCGGCTGGCCGGAACGACCCGGGAACAACTGCAAAAAAAGGGAACGATGCTCCTGAACCTGATGTCTTCACCGGGTTCGGGCAAGACCAGCCTGATCATGCGGACAATAGAAGGGTTGAAGGGCAACGTCAATCTCGGCGTGATCGAAGCAGATATCGACTCGACCGTTGATGCCGAAAAAGTTTCTGCCACGGGCATTCCCGCTGTCCAGCTCAGAACAGGCGGTTTCTGTCATCTGGATGCCATCATGGTCAATCAGGGGCTCGAAGCCCTGGGCGAAAATAAACTGGATCTGATCATCATCGAAAATGTCGGCAACCTGGTCTGCCCGGCAGAATTTGACACCGGCGCACATAGAAATGTGATGATCTTGAGCGTTCCCGAGGGAGATGACAAGCCGCTCAAATACCCCCTCATGTTTTCTGTCTGTGATCTTCTTCTAGTCAATAAAATGGATTATCTTTCACTGAGTGATTTTGACCCGGGCACCCTGCGCAAGAGAGTTTTGAATCTGAATCCCCGCATGGCCATACTGGAGATTTCCTGCAAAACGGGAGAGGGCATCGGGGCATGGATTGACTGGCTGAACGGGGAGATTGCCTCCCTCAAGAATGAACCGTAATCTTTCTCCGCCCGTTTCTACATTGATACCCCCTGGTGGGGCTTCGGGATATGGCGGAGTATCTGGCTCCTCCATTTATGATGAAAGAAGGCTTTCAATAGATGTAAAGTTATGATATGTTGCCTCACCGGTAGCTTCATTCAATCCCTCGAATTTCTTTTCAAACAAATGGAAACCGGAAGTAGCTTTCTAATCATCCGGATCGTTGTATTTTTCATCGATCCGCTTCTGCCTCTTCCTGTTCAACAGATAAATCAACCCGAAAACGAAAAATGAAGCAAGCGTACTGCAAGCAAAGGTGATCGAGGCAACAAGGGCAATACAGGAGGCACCACCCATTTTTTCCAGCCCATGATTTATTGTGTTGAGCACCGTAACGCTTGCCGCCAAAGCCATGCCGCAGAAGAGACTGTTGATTACAACTATCTTCCAGCCGTTACTGTCAGGGAAGATATCATTGCCGACAAGAACGTTTCCCGTCACCACATAGATGGACGCCGCCAACAAAAGAATCGCTTCCACCGCGTACTGGGAAAAAGGTGCATGTAAAACAAACTGCTGGACTATCACAGATGCCAGCAGAGCATAGAACAATATTCCGAAAGCGCCACTGGCCACCTTTCTTCTCTGCAATACCATTCTTTCATCTTGAATATTTCCTTTTTTCATCATCATTCCTCCCAGAACAAATCATCAAGTGTTTTGCCCAACGCCTTGCAGATGGCAATACACAGGTTGAGGGTTGGATTGTAATCACCGGCCTCGATCAAACCGATTGTCTGCCTCGTCACCCCCACTGCCTTCGCCAGATCTTCCTGTTTCATGTCATGTTCCATACGCGCTATTCTCATCCGTTTGTTTTTCATGGCCACCTCCCTATATTGATGTAACATATATATTGCATTTTGTCAACTATATATTGCACCCTGTTTCAAAAATCTTGCGTTGAAGGGACACCTGGCCTGCCCCGCCACGATTGCCTATGATTACCTGTTTTAATATTGTCCGTAATATACAGACTATTGATCAGGAAGTGGATTCTGAAGTGTTGACTGCAACGATGATCCCATGGAAACATACCAGCGGGGCAGGGCGCTTCGGAACAATCCACTTCATTGAATTCCCGCCCGGTTCCCGCCGGGCGGGTTTTTCTTTTACAGCATTTGCAGCATGTGACCGTTTTTCTCATATCCATCCGCTAGCTTCAAATTCTTTCGTGGCTCGGGTAAGATGATAATTGAACAAATTCTTTACATCAGGAAGATGGGGTAATGATTTTAAATATCAGCAATCTTCACAAGTCATATGGATCCAAGAAGGTTCTTGCGGGGGTCTCATTTCGTATCGGGGCCGGTGAGAAGATCGGGCTCGTGGGTGCCAACGGCTCCGGGAAAACCACTTTCCTCAGGATCATCGTGGGAGAGGAAAAAGCAGATGAGGGACAGGTCGCCCTTGCCCGGGGCCTGACTTGTGGCTATCTGAGCCAGAAACCGGAACCTCTGCCCGGCACATCCCTGGAGGATTTTCTGAAGGAATCCAGACAGGATCTTTTTGCATTGAAGGAGAAACTGGCAAAAATAGAAAACAAAATGGCCCGGCCCGAAATCAGGGACGACAGAGCTGCCCTGCACTCCCTGATGGATAAATACAGTGAACTGTCCTGCCGTCTCGAATTCATGGACGGTTACGATTTTGAAAGAATACTCCTTGGCGTTATTCATGGCCTGGGCTTTACCGAGAAAGAACTATTGCAGGAAATGTCCACTCTGAGCGGCGGAGAAAAAACCCGGGCGCAGTTGGCTTCCCTTCTCCTGCGGGATCATGACCTGCTCATCCTGGACGAACCCACCAATAACCTGGACCCGGAAGCCACTGCCTGGCTTGAAAATTATCTGCATGCCTGGCGCGGGGCGCTTTTGATCGTCTCCCACGACCGCTATTTCCTTGATCGCTTCGTCCACAAAATTTCCATTCTGGAAAATTCAGTGATCAGAACTTACAGGGGAAATTACTCTTCCTTCTCCAAACAGAGAGAGATGGAAAGAATTGCTGCAGAGAGGGCATACAGGAAACAGCAACAAATTATCAAAAAGGACCTGGATTTTATCCGCAACGCATCGACAGATGAAATCAAGAGGGCACGGAGCCGGAAGAAAATGGTGGACAGACTAACATTGGTGGAAAAAACGCAAGACAGCCTAAAAATGAAACCCCGATTCCAATTTACCGGGAGAGGCAGCAATATTGTCCTGGCCTTTGATGAAGTCAGCAAATCTTTCCACGACATGAATCTTTTTGGAAATATTTCTTTCAAGATCAGACGGGGAGAGCGGGTCGCCGTCATGGGCCCCAACGGATCGGGCAAAACCACTCTCCTGCGCATGGTCACCGGTGAGATGCTTCCCGACAGCGGCTCGATCAGGAGGGGGCCGGGGGTCAAGATGATCTATTTCGATCAGGAACATGAACAGCTTGATCACGATGCCACCGTCCTTGAAAATGTCATGGATGTCTCGGCAATGTCGGAGTCGGAGGCGCGCAGCTATCTGGCCTCTTATCTCTTCCGGGGAGATGATGTCTTCAAGACCGCCCGGGATTTGAGCGGCGGTGAAAAAAGCCGCCTGGCCCTGGCCAGGATCGCGGTCTCCGATAGCAATTTCCTGGTCATGGATGAGCCCACCAATTATCTGGATATCGGTGGAATTGAACAACTGGAAAAATCGCTTTCCGCCTATCCGGGAACAATCATGCTGGTTTCTCATGATCGCTATTTCATCTCCCGCCTGGCAACGGCTGTACTGGCAATCGAGGATGTTCAAGCAAATCTATATCCATATTCTTTCCAGGCCTATCTGGAGATGAAAGAACGGGCCGGTGATAAAATTGGCCCGGAAACCGACGGCAAGAAAGAAGCCCGGCAGCAGAGGCTCCGGGAAAGGGAAATAAAGAAGAGACGCAGGGAGGAGATGCTGGCCCTCAGGAGACACAAACGTGAAATGGAGGCGATCGTCGCCAACCTGGAAGAGGAAATCAGTTATGCCGAGAAAACAAAAAAGATGTTGGAATTGAAGCTGGCCCGGCCAGGAACCTACGATGATTTCCAGAAAGCAAGGGGCCTTGCAGAACAGCTGGAACAGACCCGAAAAAAAATCAAGGATCTCTATGCACGATGGGAGAAAGCCGCCACCAGACTTGAGATGCTTCCTCCCGAGGAACCGGATCCCTGAACCCCGGGGCAGGCGCTTTTACCCGATCTATCAGATCAAGGTAACGGGTAAAACCTCCATGCTCTCTTTCTCTACCTTCAGCCGGAGGAGAGTTACCGGCAACCCGAATCTTCGGGGACCGGCACTGCCGGGGTTCAGATACAGGGCTCCATCCTTCCACTCCTCCGACAAACGATGGGTATGCCCGCTGACGACCACATCGAATTCAGCCCTGGCAGGATCGATCTCCAGTTTCTTGAGGTCATGGAGGATGTAAAATGTCCGGTGCCCACATTCCGCCACCTGTGTCAAAGGGTAGTCGTCAGCCCAGAAACCCCGGTCCATGTTGCCCCGGACTGCAACCACGGGGGCAATCTTCTCGAGTGTCCGTATCACTTCCGGTGTACCTATATCACCGGCATGGAGGATGAGATCGCTGCCTTGTAACGCTTCGATCGCCTCCTCACGAAGGAGCCCGTGCGTGTCGGATATGATACCGATTATCTTGCTCATGGCCTTTTTGAAACCTTTCCTTTCAACTGCATCGGCCCGTACCGGGCCCCCGGCCGCCTATCCGGCATCAGAATATTTTTCAACAATGGCCTGCATCCGTTTCATGTTGTTTTCCATATCACTCACCAGTTTGAACTGGGTACGGGCACGATCAAGGTTTTGATCTTTCCGTTGTGTCTTGAAATACAGATCCCCCTCGATATAATCGGTCAGAAAGCGGATGCCGCATTCTAGAGTGATCAACCTGGCCGAGAAAGGCAGGTACTCGATCTCCAGGGGAGTCAAAAAATGGGCAGTCTCCTGCAAATATCCCCGGCAGAATTGTTCGTACAGCACCATATCCATCTTCACCCTGGAAAGATCCGGTTCATCCTCGGCGGCGGTACTGGAACCATAGCGTATAGCATCACCAAAATCGTACAGGGACAGTCCGGGCATCACCGTATCCAGATCAACCAGACAGATGCCCTCGCCCGTCTCGTCATCGATCAATACATTGTTGAACTTGGTATCATTGTGGATGACCCGCAAGGGGAGTTTGCCTTCGGCAAGCAGATCAACAAGCACTTTCGTGTCGGCAGCCCTTTTTTTCACAAAATCAATCTCGGCAACTACAAGATCGGCACGGCCTGCACTGTTCTTTTCCACCGCCTGAAAAAGAACATTCAAGCGCCCGGGGGTATCATGAAAACCGGGGATGGTTTCATGAAGGGTCCCGGCAGGAAAATCATCAAGGAGCATCTGGAATCTGCCCACAGCCCTGCCCGCATGGTAAAACTGCAAGGGGTCTTCCACCTTCTGGTACGATCGCGCCCCTTCAACAAAATCATAGGCACGCCAGCAGTCCCCCGTTCCTGTCCTGTGGTAGCTGTTGCCGCCCCGCGTGGGAATAACATTCATGGTTTCACGGGCCGGATCACCCCCGTTTTCCACGATCCTTTTCTGCAGGTGACGGGTAACCCTGACGATATTATCCATCAGCAGGCCGGGATCCTTGAATACATTCCGGTTTATCCGTTGCAGGATATAACGTCTTTTCTGGCCGCCTGCCCCGACAAAAACAACGACATAGGTATCATTGATATGACCGGATGCAAGCTGGTCGGCCCCCGCGTATCCGCCCTCGAATTTGAAGTGTTTCACGATCTCTGCAATGTGCATCTTTTTCCCTTTCCCCGACAGGAATATTTCTGTAATAATTGCTACCCCGTATTTTTACTATATATTATCATTCCGGCCACGCTTCTGCCACATTTTTGCCCTCCGGGAATTTGACAATCAAAAGGCGGAGTGGACAATGCCACCCCGCCTGCCATTGACAATACGTGTCATGGCCCCGATCAACAATCGAAATATAGGCCGCCGCGATCATCCAGACACATCGTGATCACCCCGTCGGGCTTGATTTCCCCGGCCACTATCTTGCGCGACAGAGGAGTCTCCACTTCCTGCTGAATGAGCCGCTTCAGGGGACGGGCCCCGTAAGTGGGGTCATATCCCTTTTCAGCAAGATAATCAACTACCTCCTGTTTCCATTTCAGGCACAGGGAGGTGCTCTCCAGAAGTCTGTCTCGAAGTCGTTCCAGCAAAAGAAGAGTGATTCCGGTGATCTGATCAGGTTTGAGCACATGGAAAACAATAATTTCATCGACCCTGTTGAGAAACTCGGGCCGGAAATACTGCCTCAACATTCCCAGCACAATTTCTTTCATCCGGTCATATTCGCCTTCTTTTTCCTGATAAGACAATATCTCCTGGCTGCCGATATTGGAAGTCATGATGATGATCGTATTGCGGAAATCGACCGTACGCCCCCTGCCATCGGTAAGACGCCCGTCATCCAGTATCTGCAACAGGACGTTGAATACCTCGGGATGCGCTTTTTCGATCTCGTCGAAAAGAATCACGCTGTAAGGCCTCCTGCGCACCGCTTCGGTCAGCTGACCGCCTTCATCGTATCCGACGTAACCCGGGGGGGCTCCTATCAGGCGCGCCACTGCATGTTTTTCCATGTACTCGGACATGTCAAGGCGAACCATGCTGCGCTCATCTCCAAACAGGGCCTCCGCCAGTGATCTGCTGAGTTCTGTTTTCCCCACCCCCGTGGGGCCCAGGAAAATGAAACTGCCCACCGGCCGATTGGGGTCTTTGATCCCGCTACGAGCCCTGATGACCGCATCGGCAACAGCACTCACGGCTTCCTCCTGGCCGATTACCCGCCGATGCAAAATTTCTTCCAGCCGTATCAATCTTTCGCGTTCACCTTCCAGAATGCTGCTTACCTGTATGCCTGTCCATCGGCTGACAACCCTGGCGATGTCTTCCTCGCTAACCTCTTCGTTCAGGAACATCTCCTGTTCATGTTTGTTTGCCAGCCGCTCCTCTTCTTCTTTCAGGGAACGTTCCAGTTCATTGAGACGGCCATATTTCAGTTCAGCCGCCCGGTTGAGATCATATTCTCTTTCCGCCTTTTCCGCTGCCATGCGTACTTCCTCGATCTCTTTCTTGATTTCCTGCACCTTGGAGATCGATTTTTTCTCTTCTTCCCATTGCTTTTTCATGGCCTCCGCTTCCAGGCGCAATTTCTTCAACTCTTTCTGAAGCCTATCCAGGCTCTCCCTGGATGAAGGGTCCTTTTCTTTTTTTAGAGCAGCTTCCTCGATTTCAAGTTGCATCACCCGGCGAGTTATCTCATCCAGAACCGCAGGCATGCTGTCGATCTGTATGCGCAGGTGTGCTGCCGCTTCGTCCATAAGGTCGATAGCCTTGTCAGGAAGGAATCGATCGGTGATATAACGGTCGGAAAGAACCGCCGCGGCAATGAGAGCTGCATCCTGGATGCGTACCCCGTGGTGTACCTCATATCGTTCCTTCAGGCCACGCAGTATCGAAACCGTGTCTTCAACCGAGGGAGGCTCGATCAGCACCGGTTGAAATCGCCGTTCCAATGCCGCATCTTTCTCGATATGTTTCCTGTATTCATCTATGGTCGTGGCCCCGACCGCTTTCAATTCCCCGCGGGCCAGCATCGGTTTCAACAGATTGCTGGCATCCATGGCCCCTTCCCCGGTGGCACCGGCTCCGACCACGGTATGCAATTCATCGATGAAAAGAATCACATTACCCGCCGCCTCCTGGACTTCTTTCAGCACCGCCTTGAGCCGCTCTTCAAATTCACCGCGATATTTGGCCCCTGCCAGCAGTGCCCCGAGGTCAAGGGCAATGACCTTCTTGCCTTTCAAACCTTCCGGTACGTCCCCGGCCACGATACGCCGGGCCAACCCTTCAACCACGGCAGTTTTGCCCACGCCCGGTTCCCCGATCAGCACCGGATTGTTCTTGGTGCGCCGGGACAATATTTCCATGATCCGGCGGGCCTCATCATCCCGCCCGATGACTGGATCCAGTTTCCCTTCCGCCGCCAGGGCAATCAGGTCACGGCCATAGCGAGTCAAGGCCTCGTAGGTTGCTTCCGGTTGGTCGGAAGTAACTCGTTGGGAACCACGTACCGATTTCAAAGCATTGAGCATGGAGTTCCGGCCAACACCCTGCTGTGACAGAAGTGACTTCAGGTCATCTTCACCGACCTCTATCATTGCCAGCAACAGATGTTCCGCGCTTATATATTCATCCATGAGCTGTTTCGTTTCCTGCTCCGCCCTGTATAAAACACGAGTCAGGTTGGGGCTCATCTGCAACGCGCCCTGGTAGCCGGACACACGGGGAATTTTCCCCAGCAATTTTTCCAATCCCTGTTCAAGTTGCTGTTGATCAACGCCGATTTCCTGGAAAAGCCGGACAGTCATCCCCTTCTCCTGTGCCAGCAATGCTGAAAGAAGATGTAAAGGGTTCAGGACCTGATGCCCCCGCTCAAGAGCTTCACGCTGGGCCATCTCCATGGCTTCCCTTGATTTCTGTGTAAAAAGATTGATATCCACTTTTCGATCACCTGTTACTCGATTATTTCAACAAATTCATCTTTCCCGACACCACAGACCGGACATTCCCAATCGTCGGGCAGATCTTCAAAAGCCGTACCGGGTGATATGTCGTTGTCAGGATCACCCTCCGCCGGATCGTAAACATAATCACATACTTCACAAACATACTTTTTCATTTTATAACACCGCCTTGTGTGTTCTGAAATTGTTCTTTCCGTCTGATACCCGTCACCTGGCTCCGACAGCATTCATGATATTGGGGAAATGACTTTCAAACAATTCCCCGTCACAGGGGTAAATATTGTACAATCGGTTCCGGCCACAGGCCAATGATTTCACAAAGCATGGAACAGGTCAATCCGCGAGCTCGGTTTTCCAGAGGCCATGGATGTTGCAATATTCCCGCACCACGATCTGCCCGTCTTCCACACAATCGAAGACAACTTCCGGCTCCTCTCCGGGTAGCAATGTTTGACGATACACCTTGTTCCCCGCTATCAACTCCACCCATTCGATATAATGTTTCTCTTCCATCGGGTGGGGGACACTACCGATCTTCACAACCACCTTTCCATCCTCTCTACTTACCGCCGGCACATGCTTCTCGTATGCGGCGTCCTCCGTGTTCTCCGTAAACAGGTTCATGTTCTGGCCACAGCAGACCAATTTGCCCACTCCCGTATGCAGAACCTCCACTATGTTTCCGCAAACCATGCATTTGTAAACCTGCAATAATTCGGTCACCGAAATCACTCCCTCAATTATTTTTCTTTCGTTTCTGGGGGGACCATCTCCCCATCTTGCGCCGCCTTTACCCAGATACAATATTTTGCATGCCCCGACAATTCATCTTCTATCATACCATGAATGGCAGCGATATCTTCCTTTACCCGGGCAAATATCTTGTTGCATCCTTCATCGAGGTCCAGGACGATACCTTCTTCAGCAATCTCCCTGATTTCTTCCAGCCGGTCAAAGATCTGTTCGTATTTTCTCTTGGTCAGGGAGGCATCTTTCATCAACCCGGTTTCTTCCTCATCCAACAGTTCAAATTTATCCTTCGGGGCCCCGCATTTCGGGCACAAATCCGGGGGTTCATCCCCTTCATGAAGATAGCCGCAGACAATACACCGCCACATCTTCACCATCATCATCGTCCCCCTTTCACACCTGAATGAAAACTCTTGTTTCAATGATAAACAGATTCAAAAAAACATTTTTTGCAGGAATAGGTACACGGGTACTTGACTCCTGCACATGATCCTCCCGTCCTGTTCATGGCTGCAGCCGCAACTCTTTTCACGGGAGCCTTCCGTTTGTTTTTTACCTTTCCGCCTGTCTTGACCAAATTCCCACCCCATCTCCATGATTTCTTTTTCTTTATCCTTTAAAATTTTTCGTTAGAGTTATGGCGATACCCGGACCGTCCCGATCGGTCCAAACAATCCATGCCGCTCTCTCGATCACGATCTCTCGCCTTTCACCCCTCCCTTCCCCTCATGCATTCCATGCATATTCCCCGTATCAACAGTTCAAGCGCAATAACCTTTATGCCATATTTGATGCTGCATTGCTCTCCCACCCGATGGATCAGATTCATGTGTTCCCCTTCCATGTCTTGCAGTCGCTTGCATTCCACACAGTAAAAATGAGCGTGAGGAGCAGTATTGCCGTCATAACGATAGATATTTTCACCGAAATCAAACCTCTTGACCAACCCTTTTTTCTCAAATAAATCCAGGGTCCTGTACACCGTATTCAAGCTCAAGCCCGGGTATCTTTCGCGGGCGTGTACACAGAGCGATTCGGCTGAAGGATGAAGACTGCTTTCGCGTATCAGTTTCAATATCAGCACTCTTTGCGGTGTAACCCGCAGGCCATTTTTTCTGATAATCATGGAATATCTTTTCAAACCTTCACTTCCCTCTGCTCATTCTTACTAACTGATAATAATTATCATATAGTTTTGCAGGCTTGTCAATATACCAAAAAAGAAAAGTTTCGATTTTGTAATATGCATTCGAAACATGTATAATTAGGTCAGGTTCATCTACAAAACCACCGAATTCCTGCCAACTGTAAAAAGGGGGCCAGCAGAGCAATGAAAGATTTTCTACAACAAAACGAAATCAAAACCAACAGGTTGGTTATGCGTCTTTTATGGGTGGCCTCACTGGTCGGCCTGGTCTTTACCATCATTCTCAATCTGATCGGTTTCTCCCGGATCGAGATCAGCACGTTCATCATCAGCAGCGCTGTGGCTATCGTATTTCTGATTGTAGGCACCATTCTTCTGCGTTACTATCAGGATCGAAAATTTATGAAATATTTGATCGCTATCGCAGGCACAATCACAATTCTGTCGATCATCATCTCTTCCGGGGAAGGATTGCAATTGTCCTTTCTCTGGTTTTTTCTGGTTGCCATCAGCGCTCTGTATTATAATCTTTATTTTACTATATCCATAGCTGCAATATCAGTAGTGGCCAATTTCATCATCATGTACAACATCCCCAGCCCCAGACTCGATTTGACGCCTACCGATCTGGACACAGCCCCTTTCGCTTTCATAATCAGTGCTTTCGGAATAGTGTTCATGGCCTTTCAGGGGCGGAAATTCGTCGATATGATCATGGATTCGGAGAAAAACCTTGGCCAGACCAACAGAAAAATGGAATTGCTCATAGGCGGCACACAAAAGATAGCCGGTGAAGCTTCCGCCGTAAGCAAAAACCTTTCTGATTACTCGATCAATATCAGCTCGGCCGTCGAGGAAGTTGCCGCCACCACCCATTCATTTGCCGAAAGCATCCAGGATCTGGCACAAAAGTCAACGGAAATGGCAAACGAAAGCCGTGATGCCAATATCAAGGCCACCCAGGGGCAGGAAAAAGTTGAAGGGGTTCTGTCCCACATAGGCAATATCCAGGATGTAATCGTGGGGATCCAGGATTCGGTACATGAACTGGTGGGTAAAACAAAAGAAATCAGCAATATCATCGCCGCCATAAATAAAATTTCCAACCAGACCAACCTGCTGGCTTTGAATGCCGCCATCGAAGCAGCAAGAGCCGGTGAATCGGGACGGGGCTTTGCCGTGGTCGCCGAGGAGGTCAGGAAACTCTCCGAACAGGTAGCCCATTCGGCCGATGAGATCTCCACCATAGTGGAAGAAAATGAAATCAAGGCCAACGAAACAATCGAAAAGATAAACAAAGGGGTCAAACAGGTCCGCAAGGGATCGGCCGCGATCGAAGATACCGGGGAGAGTTTCAAGGAAATCATTCATTCCGTCAACAACGTTTTGAAAAACATTGAAAGCATTGCCGCCATGGGGGAAGAGTTGGAAGCCAACAGTGAAAGCCTGGCCACGACATCCCAGCAACAATCGGTTTCCGTGCACGAGATCAGCAATATGGCTACAAGTTTGATGGATGTCGTTCAACAGCTGGAAGAACAACTGGAAACCCCGAATGGTATATGACCCTTGTTACGATACCCGGACCGTATTTATTTCCCACCCGGGCGAAGATCCCTCAACTGTCGATAAAGCTTTTTTTCCTCATCGGTCAGATTGTGGGGCAGATCGATAACCAGTCGAATATAATGATCCCCACGTTTTTTCTGTTTGTCGGGAAATCCTTTTCCCCGCAGACGCAGTTTTTTTCCATACCTGCTCCCGGCCGGCACAACCACGTTAACCCGGCCATCCAGAGTCTGTACAGGAACACGGTCGCCCAGAACCGCCTGTTCCGGGCGCAATCTTAACTCCGATTCCAGATCATTGCCTTTCAGTTGGAATAGCGGATGTGGCAGAATATCAATTTTCAAGAGAAGATCTCCACGGGCGCCTCCTCCCAGGCCTTCGCCTCCCTGGCCTTTGAGGCGGATGCGGCTCCCTCTCCTGACACCCGCCGGCACCTTGATATCGATGGTTTTGTCCTCCGGAAGGGCACCGGTACCTCCGCAGCGGGGACAATACCTTCCACCAACAATGGCTGCACCTCCACATTCCGGACAGACCCTGCTTCCGGTCAACCTTACAGTTTTGACCGTTCCCCGGTAAGCTTCTTCAATGGTCAGCTTGAGTTCACTTTCCAGGTTTTCGCCCTGTATTTTACCCGGGCCGCCCCCGGCACGGCCGGCTGCAGCACGCCCAAAAAGCATCTCGAAAAAGTCACTGAATCCCCCTCCCCCGAAATCAGAACCGGCAAAATCCTGTGAGGTGTAAAAATGAAAACCATCCATATCGGGGGGAGGCTGAAAATCCTGCCCATCCTTCCATCTGCTTCCCAGATGATCATAGCGAGATCTTTTTTCCGGATCCTTCAGCACCTCGTAAGCCTCGTTGATCCTCTTGAATTTCTTTTCTACTTTTTCCTTGTCGCTCCGAGGATGCATGTCCGGATGCCATTTCCGTGCCAGTTGGCGATAGGCAGACTTTATTTCCTGATCCGATGCATCCCGATCTATTCCCAGGATCTCGTAATAATCCTGAAATTTTGCGGCCATATCTTTCTCCCTCACTTTGATTTGCCAATCCACGCTCATGGGTGGACCCTGCGAGTATCCGTGAATGGATACTTTACAACACTCATTCTATCGAATAAATATTGTTATATACATATCTTGTTTTGTCAATCACGTTTTGTAAAATAGCGCCAGCATGGCCCGGAAGATATGAAAGATCCATACCCATTCATCGGGGTTTTCTCCCGGGGACAACCTTGAAAAATACAAAAACCCCCTGCTACTGCGCTGCCCTTTCTGCCCGGTGACGATAAAACTCACGATTGCAGCCCTGAAGAAACAGCTTCACGGAATATGGTTTCAAAAAAAACAGGGATGCTCTTCAGCATCCCTGCCCCTGACAGAAATATGTGCCTTGATCAAGCCAGACGGAAACTGGCCAGGAACGCCGGCGCCGTCTTCAACTTGAAAAAGGTCACGGAACGGGAAATCAGAACGTTGGTGTCCTTCTCCATGATGGTGCCGTAACAGGTCGTGTGGGAAACCGGTAGATTCCACGGTTTTATATTTATTTTCTCACCGACGAACAGATAGTCTTTTCCCCTGGCCGTGAATTCAAAAGAGTAACGAATCTTGTTTTCATCAAAATAACCGAGTTTCAATGTCCCCTCGCACGGAGCATCGTGACATAATTCCCCCACGGTAATGACGCCTTTAAGGGGTTGCGTCAGAAAATCCTGGTTGCGGGGGTCAATCCATGAAAATACATTTTGAGGCCCCCACGTAACACGGAATTCGAGGGGGAATTTCCCATCCGGCCCCATTCCGGGCTCGAACCGATGCTCCCCGCTCATCACTTCGTCCATTTTGAACCCCAGTCTTCCTTCATTGATCATGTCCTTGAAATCCTGTATCCTGCTCATAATCAAAAGTCCTTTCTTTTAATTTTATTCAGCCATACTTGTAAATAAATCAACCGAGTAGATTTTCTTTCAACTGCTCCGGGTTTTTACCCAGAAATCCCAGGGAAACCGCGGTTATCAGATTGGAAAGGGGACCGAATGAACGGCTAAATGCTCCGATATCGTTCATAACAGAGACCATCTCCACAGGTTTTTGTTTCTTGACCGCCCTGTAAACTATCCTGGCCACCTTTTCCGGTGTCATTGAATAGTACGGCAACAATTTCATTGACAATTTTGTACCAAGGGTCTCCCCTTCAACGTCATCGTAAAAACCCGTGTTGACCATGAAAGGATACACTGTAGTCACTTTAAGTTTGAACTTCTTCAGTTCAAAACGAAGAAGCTCTGAAAAACCACCAAGAGCAAGTTTGATGATGGCATATGGCCCCCAGGTAGGCAGCCTGTAGAAGGCCTGGCCGGATGACATATTCACGATATGCCCCTTTCCTGCTTTGACCATGGATGGCAAGAAGGCATAGATATGATAAAGAGGACCCCAGAAATTTACATCCATCAGCTTCTTCCACTTTTCCAGGGAAGTTTCGATGATTTCACCGCTATGTCCTATGCCGGCATTGTTGATCAAAATATCAATGTTACCGATGTTTTCAATAACATCTGCGGCCATTTTTTCTACCTCTTCGCGGTTCGAAACATCTACAACGTAGGAATGCACCTTGACGCCATCCCCGCTCAGTTCTTCTACCGCCTGCTTCAGGGAAGTTTCATTCAAATCGGTCAAAATAAGTTCGCAGCCATCCCTGGCAAAGAGCTTTGCCATGCAACGGCCAATTCCCAGAGCAGCCCCGGTAATCAAGATTTTCTTTCCCTTCAACTTTTCCATGTACAGTGGCTCCTTTCCGTGCATTGTGAAATTGCGGCAACACTGGTAACAAGAGTACATGCAAGTGCCAAACATGGCAAAATGCAACAAATTCTTCATTATTATTATATTTCATGAATCGACTTTCTGTCAATTGCTGTCCATTCAAAAATGGAAGTTTTTCAAACACTTGTCCACAGTTTGATAACAGTTTTTCAACAGTTTTTCCACTTTTCGGGTAGATGCAAACGGTGGAATGGTGTCAAACAATGCGAGCGCGGGCATCCAGGGCCATGGATCCACCCTGATTGAAAAAGACACGAACAGGGTTGATATCCAGTTCCTGTATCCGGGGGCACTCCCATAACAGATGGGAAACCCGCACGATCAGATCAACAAATGCGTCCACATCGCCGGGGTATTTCCCACGTTGCCCCTCAAGCATTCTGCAAGCTTTCAAGCGTTCAAGCCGGGCCAGTATAGCGGCCGGTGAGGCAGGACAAAGAATATTGGCCACATCGGCAAACATTTCCATGAATATACCCCCCAAACCGAAGTAAACCACCGGGCCGAAGGAAGGGTCATGTTTACCACCCACAAACATATCGTACCCATCCGGAGCCATCTTCTGGATCCTCACCCCTTCAAAAAGTGCATCCTGTTTGTATTCAAGCAAATTGTCACGGATGGATTTGAAGTTATCCACAACCCCGGAACGATCATTTATGCCCAGAGCCACTCCTCCCGCGTCCGTCTTGTGCAAGGCATCGGGTGAGATAACTTTCATGGCTACAGGATAACCCAGTTCACCTGCATGGGCGACCGCCTCTTCCGGGTCGGAAGCAACCCTGGATGCAACCACCGGTATACCATATACGCCCAGGAGATCGAGCAGCTCTTCTCCATAATCCCCTTTTTTCCCCTCAAGCCATGCCCGGGCGGATTGTAGATCAATTCCCGGTGGAGGGGCCAATATTTCTTGCTCGGCAAGGGTCTGCTTTCGTTCGTAATATTTCATCTGCTGGGCCAATGCCTTCACCATTTTTTCCGGGGAATTGAAGACCGGAAACTCCACGGACCGTTTGGTCTGCTGGATCATTCTCGTGGGGCCGAACAGACAAACACCCAGCGGTTTTCCGGCGGAGAGGATTGTACCCCAGGTTTCCTTCGAGAGATCTGACAGAAACATCTTGCGAAAAACATCATCTCCCTGTGGCATCTGGGGTCTCAAACTAACGAACATCGAACCGTCAACCTGTTCGGCGTGCATCACCGTATATATCACATGAGCCATCAGTTGCGGATCGTAGATGTCACCCATGTCCAGGGGATTGGAAAATTTGATCACTCCGGCATTGCTGAATTTTTCAAGACTCTTGTAAAACCCTTTACCCATATCCGCAAACGCGAAACCTTCTTTCTCGCAAAGGTCCGCAGTCAAGACCGAAAACCCCCCGGCCGGACTCATGACCATGACTCGCCTTCCACGCATGGGGGGCAGGCGAAATGCCTTGGTAAGCTCGATAAAGTCAAGAATGTTATGGACACGGATAACGCCGGCTTCCTCGAAAGCCGAATCGATAATCTCCTCATCGTTGCTGATCGCCGCCGTGTGGCTCATGGCAGCTTTTTTACCCGCCGCGGAGACATTCCCCTTGTAAACAACGACAGGCTTGTCAATCCTGCGGGCCACTTCAACAAACTCCCTTCCCCGGGAAAGGCTTTCCAGATAGAGGCAGATCACACCGGTACGCGGGTCATCACCGAAATATTCCAGGAAATCAACTTCATCCAGATCAAGCTTGTTGCCCATACTTGCAAATTTGGCCAGACCGATATTTTCATCCAGAAGATAATTGAGTATGGCCAGTGAAATGCCGCCGCTCTGGGAAATGATGGACATCTCTCCCTGGGGTGCTTTGTGCAGGGGGACGAATGGCAGGCAAAGACCATTATCGGTATTGGCCACGGTCAGACCGTTGGGGCCTATAAAACGGATTCCATGTTTGCGAGCATGGGCCATGGTCTGATCCGCCAGGGACTTCCCCTCCACACTGTACTCGGAAAACCCGCCGGAAGAGATAGCCATCCTCTTGATACCAAATTGACCGCAGCGATTCACGATATCGGGGACATAACGGGCCGGAACCAGACAGAAGGCAAGATCAGGAACCTCGGGCAGGTCCTCTATGTCCTGGTACATCTTGATACCATCCACGTGCAGTTCATCACTCCCGGGATTGATGCCGAATATCCGCCCCCTGTACCCCCAGCGAAGCAAATTTTCCAGTGTGATCCTGGGAATATTGGTCGGTTTGGCGGATAGCCCGATGATAACGATTGATTCCGGATAATAGAGTACATCCATGATATAAAACCTCCTGTCAAGGTAAAATAAACGGGCTTTTACTGCCCTGTCCCCGTGTCCCGTTGCCGGGCAGCAATCTTCCTATTTTTGAAATATTGTGTATCATGTATAAATTCAATTTTTGCAACCTTTATTCCTCCCCCGAAAGCATACGTTCGTTTCAAACAATCCAAAAACCCCCTGCAAAAAACGAGCAGAGGGTTTGGAAACCGTTTTTGACCCGGCTTGACAATCCTAACTCAACATCTGGCGCATATGGTGGATGGAATTCATATCGGCCTGGGGGGCCGGTATGTAATACCCTTTCTGTTCGGCAACTTGCGCCAGCTGCATCTGAAAGTCCTCGTCGGCATCCCTGATCTGCTGCAATGTCTGCCGCAGCTGCTGATTTGAGGACTCCGAGATGGCAAAGGCGTAATCACCTAAAGTGCTGTTAACCATGGAAAGAACATCATTCACCATGTCCTTTTCATTCATATTTTTTTACCCCTTTCTCTTTACTGCAAGAAAGACATCAGTTTGTGTTTTGTGGTCTCGGCCGAATTCGCAGATTGTTGAAACATTTGCTTGATCTGCGGATCGGAGCATTGCTGTGCAAACGTCTCCAATTTGTGTGCGATGGTTTCATGAGTCAAAATAAGGTGCCTGAGATTCTGCAGTTCCATCTGGTTCAAATCTGGCAAATTCTCGCACCTCCTTTCTCCTTTTTTTGTACTGTCCGTTATTAGTCTTTCGATAAACACACCGTTTATGCATCGGGCTACAAGAAATAATGAAACAGATGTCCCCTGCTGTTCTGAAATTTGAAAAGCAATCTCCTTTCTACAGATAAGGGCGGTCTGGCAGAAAAATAACGCATGCATGATGGGGCAAAACGAAGTTGGATAAAAAAGAAATCAACTCATCAGGGAAGGTAGAAAGGTGGCAATCTGCGGCCAGGCAATAAGCAAGGCCAGGCATACAATGATAGCCAGCAAAAAGGGCCATATCCCTTTGAAAATCACCTCCAGAGGAACTTCCCGGGCCACTCCCTTGACAATGTAGACATTCATTCCCACCGGCGGCGTGATCACACCCATGGCCACAACAAGAACGATGACCACTCCAAACCATATGGGGTCATAACCGAGGGTCTGTACAACCACCGGATAAAATATGGGTATGGTCAACAACACCAGGGCAAGAGCATCGATAAAACAACCCAATACCAGATAGACGAGGAGGACGATGCCCATAACTGCATAAGGGGGCAATTTCATCCCCCCTGCCCATACGGCAAGTTCAAAAGGAATCCGGCTCAGGGCAATAAAACGCCCGAAAACAATCGCGGCAGCCACCAGCAACATGATCATGGCACTGGCACGTGTCGTGTCCGCCAGGGCAGCTTTGAAAGCTTTCCAGGAAAGCCGCCGCTGCAGGAGGGCTACAAGCAAAACCCCGATCACGCCCACTGCCCCGGCTTCCGTGGGAGTGAACCATCCCGCGAAGAGCCCCCCCAGGGAAATGGCAAAGACGATCAGTACTTCCCAGAGTCCGCCACGCAAGGACTGAAACCTTTCGCGGTTGCTGAACCGTGGGCCCGGCGGCCCCAGTTCCCGTTTGCGAGAAGCAATGAGGTATATGGTTGCCATGTAAAGCAGCATCAATAAAATTCCCGGCGCTATTCCGGCCAGGAAAAGGCTGCCCACCGGCTGCTCGGTTGCTATGCCGTAGACAATAAAGATCACACTGGGTGGTATCAGAACACCAAGTGCTCCGCCGGCGGCCACGCTGGCCGTGGAAAGAGCAGGGGCATAATTGTATTTGCGCATCTCCGGAAGAGCAATGGCACCTATGGTTGCTGCCGTGGCTGTGTTTGACCCGCACACCGCCCCGAAAAGAGCACAGGTAGCTTGCGTGGCAATGGCCAGACCACCGGGCAGATGCCCCACCGTTTTGTAGGCAAAATTGTAAAGGCGGCTACCTATGCCGGAATAGAACGCAAAAAAACCCATCAATACGAACATGGGAATCACGCTCAGGGTATAGGATGATAATGTTGAAAACAAATCTGCGGACAACATTGCCAGAGCAGCGGAGGGGCTGGTCAGCAGGGCAAACCCGATCAGGCCCACTATGGCCATGGCAAAGGCAATGGGCATATCAAGGAAAATAAGTACAAAAAATATGATGATTCCACCGATACCGGTCAACAAGGGGCTCATGGTTCCTTGCCCCCCCCGGCCATGGATTCTGCCAGTCTGACCAGCATCACCAGTGCCAACGCAAGAAAGCCCAGGGCCACCAGATAGACAAACGGGTAGAAGGGAAACCGGATCGTGGGAGAAACACGGCCACTCAGAGCGATGCTCGTGGCATATCTGGCCAGATGCCAGGAGGCCATGCTCAAAAATACAAAGGAGGCAAGATCCACAAAAATATTGATGATGCGCTGCACGGGGCGCGGCAGCCGTTCAATCAGAAAGTTGGCTGAAATATGGCCTTTCTGAACAGCGCAGTAAGCTATGGAAAGCCCTATAGCAGCTGCGGTCAGATAACCGACCATCTCGTACGTCCCCAGAATCGAACTGTTTGCAACCCGCCGCAGGACAATATTGGCTACAATCAGGACAGCGACACCTACCAATATGAAACCTGCCAGGATGTCGATGTGGCGGCTGGCCTTGAACACAATTGTCTTGAACCTTTTCAAAAAATGAACACCATCCTGTACTGAATCAATGCATTTGATCTATATTTGAATATGTTTTCCATGTATTGCTGCAACAACGGAATGATAACCGTTTTCCGTTACTTCCCGTACTGCCCGGCCAGCTGTATGACTTTGTCCAGAACCGTCCGGCCATCAAGACCCTGTTTGCTCATCCGTTCCACAAAATCCTCCTGGATCGGCACCACGGCCTCTATCCATCTTGCTGCTTCCGCATCCGCAAGGGTGATCATTTCCATCCCCTTTTCGTCCCGTGCCCAATCCAGGGCTTCCCGATTCTGCTCATCCCACAAGCTACAGGCCAGATCTTCGTGGATCCGCTCGTTTACTTTCAGGATCGCCTCCTGGAGATCTTCAGGAAGAGCATTCCATTTTTCAAGATTCATGGTAATGAAAAACAGCGTATTGTAAAGAAATGGGGTAAAGGTAAGATAATCGGTAACATCCGCATGCCCCCACCCCTGCAACACCTCAACCGGAGCAAGGTTGCCCTGAACCAGCCCACGTGATAGTGCCTCGTAGGCATCTGACTGGGGCATCGCCTCGGGAACTGCTCCAAGTGTTTTAAGTGTTTCGGCACTCAGGCCGGTGGCCCTGATCTTCATCCCCTGTAGATCCTCGAGATTGTTCACCGGTTTTGTGGTAAAAAGATCCCCCGATCCCGTGGCCAGAACCATCATAAGCTTTGTATCCTGCACTTCTTCCAGATCAAGTTCCCTGATGCCATCCCAGGCAATCTTGCTGGCCGCCCAGGAACTCTCATAAACAACCCCCGGCAGTTCAAATGCCTCGAGAAGCGGAAAACGACCGCGGGTGTAGGCAAAGCAGGAAAGACCGATGTCGGCGTACCCGGAAACAACCCCCTCATATATTTCATCCGCTTTGCAGAGTGTCTCCTGGGGATAACTGGTTATCTTCACCCGACCATCCGTGGCTTCCAGGATGGCGTCGATCCAGCTATCCACCAGTACCTTCTCGGCAGGATGAGTAACCGGAAAGAAATGGGCCAGATTGAATTCAAAAACCTCTTCGCCATCCCCAACCCGGTCATTGGCGCATCCACAAACCGTGAACAAAGCCAACATTATTGAAACAAATATTATGATTTTCCTCCTCTTCACACCCACACCCCTCTTTCCATGATCCGATCTCCAATAAAAAAAAGAAACCTGGAAACCCGTATCATTTTTTTATGATACAATACAATTCGCCACTCAAGATTCAATTCCTGCTAAAAAAAAAAGCCGATCAGTCGATCGGCCAGACAGGTCCATATGACAGGGCCCTTAAACGGCTACGTTCAAGCAGGGATGTCTTTGCATTCTATTCTTGATATCGGTCCAACAACTTGCGGGCGTTATCGCGAAGTATCTTGATCCGCGCCTCCGGCTCGCCTTCCGTCGCTAAAAGCACCTTGGCCAGGGAAATTGCTTGGGGATAGATCGGCCAATCTGTTCCAAACAGAAGACGATCGGGTCCGATCCGATCCAGTATCTCCAGCAAATGTTTCTTCGGCTGTCCGCTCACTTCCAGATATACATTCGGAAATTTTTCGGCAATCTCCGTTGCCTCACGATAATAGTTCATCGCTGCATGACCAAGAATGCAGGGGCTTTCATCGAGAGTTTCGGCCATAACCCAAAAATGTTTGATATCCGCATGTTCACGGGCCACCTTGGGTTCAAAGCCGTTAAAGCCACTGTGGGCCAGAATGGGCATTCCCCCCGATTTCTTCTGCCATAATTTCATGAGGCTGATCATCTGCGGGGTGCTGACCGCCTGCAATTGCATTTCTGGATGCAGTTTCATGCCGCGGGCTCCCAGGGCCAGATATTCATCGATCAGCGCTTCCCGCCTCTTGTGACCGGGATGCACGCAACAGTAAAAAACCAACCGGGGATTGAAACGCATGGCCTGCCCGAATCGGCGTGAATTGTAGGAGTTGAAAATATCCAGGCTCAACGAGACACTGATGTCGATCTTGAGGGCATCCATCTCTCTGATCAGGTTGGGGATGGTATGAGTATGATGTTTTCCCCCTCTCCAGGGATAAAGAGCGCAGGGGACATAGTCCTCTACCCCCCAGTTGGGACGAACATCGTGAAAATTCTGCCCCATGTAAACATCGAGGTCCAGCTCCAGATCAGCCTCGAAATTATGAAGTATCTCCGGTGTCTCTTTCAACACATCGACCTTGGGTGCAAGAAGAACCGTCCAACCCAGATGTGTGTGGAAATCAATCAGGTTATCCAGTTCCGGGACCACCAGGGCCAGGCGCCCGTCATCCAACAATTCGAAATAATCCAGTTCCGCCAGTGCGCGCCAATTTTTGAAAACCCTTTTCTCGTTCACATCCAGCCACATCCCCTCATCATTTTTTATACAAATAGATTGTTGACAAACTCAACCAGCAATTCCCCGGAAATTTCGTGAGGCAGAGCATCAAGGATGCTGCTAACCAGGCCGAGGTCATCAACATTGCTATCGCCACCACCGATACCCGCCATTTCCATGAATCTCTCGGCGGCATCGTCCCCGAAAGCAGCCAACATGTTCTTGACCTGCTCGCGTACAGCCTCGCTGTCGATCTTGTCGTCTGCTGCCTTGACTTCTTCCACACATTCAGCCAGGTCTTTCAGAAACTCTTCAACACGGGGGACATTGTGATTCATCAACGTGATGTGAAGGTTGAGCGGATTCTTTTTGCTAGAAAACTGCGGCTGCAAGTACCAACCCCTTCTGGCCATGTAATTGGCCAGCTGAAAGACATTGATATCCTTGTCCTTTGAAGCAAATGAGAAGATACTCATGATCGGTTCGCCAAGAACATACAGGCCATCGATAGAATTGATCCCTTCCATCATGCGACGGACGCCCTTCATCACATTATCTGTTACCTCGAGGTAGCCATCACGTCCCAAAAAATTGAGGGCTGCCCAGGCGCCTGCCATGGAACCGCCAGTCTTGCTGCTGAGCATCGTGGTATTGAACATCGCATAAGCAGAAGTTGCAGTTGTGGCAAAAATCTGATGCTTTCTGATGTCTTTGTTTCTGTAAGCGATAACCGATGCCCCCTTGGCAGCATAGCCAAATTTGTGCAAATCGGCCGATATGGAGGTAACACCAGGTACCGTGAAATCAAAATCCGGAACATCATAACCCTCCATGTCCCGCATGAAGGAAAGCATGATCCCCCCCATGCAAGCATCCACATGTAAAAGCAAGTCGTGTTCAAGGGCCAGCTGCCCGATTTCGGGTACGGGATCCATTACCCCCTGCGCATAGCTAGGTGCCGAAGCTACAAGAAGAATGGTATTGTCGTTGATAGCCCGGCGCATCAAATCCACATCTGCACGAAAATCATCGTCAAATTCGGTCATCACCAGTTTGACCCCGAAGTATTGTGCTGCCTTGTGAAATGAGCTATGGGCACTCTGAGAAACAACCATCTCCGGCGCTTTGATATGAGGTTTTTCTGCCGCAGCCCTGTCACGGGCTGTCTTGACGGCCAGCAGGATACTTTCGGTACCACCGGATGTTATGTTACCAACAGCCTCCTCGCCACCTCTGAGAAGGTCAATGACTCCCCTGACCACTTCCTTTTCTATGCGAGCCAGGCTGGGAAAAGAAGTCGGGTCAAGCCCGTTTTCCGTCAAAAATTCCATATATGCTTCCTTGACAACTTCCTCGGCTTCCGGGTTGGCCATGAATACGTATGCAAAAACCTTTCCACTACGCCAATCAACATCATCTTTCTTGTACTGCCTCAAAATTTCCATGATCTCTTCTTTACTTCTGCCTTTTTGCGGAATGCTCATTTTACATGGCTCCTTTCTACGTTATTGATGATGGAGAATGACACGAATTCCTTAAGTTCAAGTATAAACAAGGTCCTATTTCATGTCAAACACAATTCACGGTTCACTGTCTCTGCATACCAACCGGCCTCGTTTTACCACCTGTTTCCGGAATAAAAAAAGAGGGGAACTGCAAAGAGTCCCCCTTCCTTTTTGCACGAACCGGGCTGACAGATTTATTTCAGCCCATTATAGAGTGAATTCAGCAGAACACGGTCGGGGTCGTAACTCAATTCCCATATCATTGCTCCGGCAAATCCATTATCTCTGATATAGTTGGCTTTCAGTTTTATCGACTGTTCGTCCTCGTAGCTGATAAATGTGGAACCGTTGAACAGCCACGGGACCATCGATTCAGCATGATAATAGCGCCTGTAACCCGGAGCATGCAGATAGCCAGCCACTACCTCGTCGTAACCGATGGAAGATCCCCCCGAGGAATAACGCTGATACAGGCCATTGTTGGAATTGGCAACCCCGTCATACCTGTGCCCGTAGAAGGGAACCCCCACTACCAGTTTGTCCTTCGGGAAACCGGCATTCAACCATGCTTTTACCCCGGCATCCACACTCCACTTGTACTGCGGCGAGTAATCGCTGCTGGTGTACAGAGGGGCGTTGAAATCCGTATAAGCATCCCAGTTTCCATGGATATCGTAGGTCATGATGTTGGCAAAATCCAGATAGCGATGCAACACACCCATTTCGGTGTTGTTGGTATAAGCGGTATTGGCTCCGCCAGCGATGGTCAGCAGGTAATCACGCCCATCACGTGCACCCTGGGCATCGAGCTTCTCCCGGATTTTTTTCAGCAGAAGGGTGAAATTCTGTTTATCCTGTGGCCTGTTCCCGTTTGAATACATCCCACCCCCGACCGGGTATTCCCAATCAAGGTCCACACCATCAAACCCGTACCTCAGGATAAAATCCACGCAGCTGTCTGCAAATGCGGTTCTGGATGCATCGGTCAGGGCCATATCGGAAAATTTCCCCGACCAGGTCCAGCCACCCACCGAAATCAGCGTTTTGAGATGAGGATACCTCTGTTTCAGGGCATTGAGTTTGCTGAAATTGCTCGGGTCAACGGCCGGGTCACCCACGGCTACCTTGAGATCCCAACCGATGTCGGCAAAAGCATAATTGATATGGGTCAGCCTGGAGGCATCTATGTTGCTGGGCGTAAAACCGCTGTATGCCGACCAGGAGGAATAGTAACCCACCACTTTCATCCCTTGAGGGTCGCCGGGCTGATCACCGCCACCGGGCTGGTCACCGCCGGGATCGGGCTGTTCGCCGCCGGGATCGGGCTGTTCGCCGCCGGGATCGGGTTCTTCGCCGCCGGGATCGGGTTGGTCACCACCGGGATCGGGCTGGTCACCGCCACCGGGCTGGTCGTTGCTCGTATACAGGGCAGATACCCAGCCGGTCGAGCCGTAAGGAAGACGTACCAGCAACCAGCCTCCCTCCCTTGCCAGCACCTGCAGCAGTGTTTTCCGGGGTAAGGTGTCGAATCTTGCAAATTCTACCCCGGGGCCGAAACGGATGTTCAGCCCATCCGCCGCCGCTACACGAACAGTTTCGTTACCTTCCAAAGAAACGGTGCCCCTGGCGGAAGGGTTGGTAGTGTACTGCCCCGAAACCCAACCGGTAGTTCCGTCATTCTGGCGGGAAAGAAGCCACCCATTCTCTCGGGCCAGCACGGTCAGTGCCGTACCACGGCCCAGGACTTCCTTCGACCAGTACTGTGTCCCCGGACCGAGCCTGAAATTCAAACCGCTGGCATTTACCGCAACCCGATCTGGTGATTGGACCGCATCGTAACCGCTGACATATGATTTTGAAACCCATCCGGTGGAACCGTATGTAAGGCGGACGAGCAGCCACCCATTCTCTTCAGCCAGTACCCCGAGTTCCGTACCTCGGCCCAGGCTGTCAATTCTGGGATAGGAAATAGCAGGACCGGTACGTATATTCAAACTGTTGACATCAACCTTTGCTTTTCCTGTTCCCGCAAGTGAAATCGGCCCGGCAGCTGCAGGATTGGAAGTATACCGGGCAGATACCCACCCCGTGGAACCATCATTTTTCCTGACCAGAAACCACCCATTTTCGGTAGCCAGTACGGACAATCTGGTATTCCTGGCCAGGGCCTCCATGGAAAAATACTGGGTTCCCGGCCCGAGACGGAAATTGAGTGAATCTGCCGTTACGGACACTTCAGGAAAGTTGGAAGCCTCCGCCGTCAAACCGCCGGTAAAAAAAGATAACAGTAGAAACAGAAGAATCACGCAAGTCGTTATTTTTTTACTCATAATCAACCATCCTAACTTTGTTATCATTGGATCATGGCAACGATTCCCGCTACTTGCCATTCGAATACCACCAGGATATGCTCTCTTCGACACCCCCTCTTCCGGATAAAATGCTCTGCACCACCTTCCATGCAAAATATTATGTTTACTTAATTATAGCGACTCGATATGACTTGCTCAACCATTATCACAGCCCCTATAGGGTTTTTGGGGGCCCTGCAAGTTGACATGTTATGTTTACTAACAGGATAGGGACTATCCGATGATAATACAGGTTCAAAAATGGCACAGGTAAATGTCGGCGGTTCCATCCAGAAGAAGGGTAAACGAAAATTGATGCAGATGCCGTTCAAAAATGCACGGGGGAAGGGGAGAAATTCAAGGTGGGGAATCCGATCTTTGCTGATGGCGTATTAATGGTTCTTAACGATTTCAAAGGAATGCAGGCATGCAGAGGTTTTTCAACGCGCCGATCCTTTGGCGGCATTCTCCAAAGCATTCACGATAGCCTTCAGGATGACCTTGCAGCTGTAAGAGTCATCTGAAATTGTACCTGCTTTCAGAGTCTGGCCTGCAATGACATGTTCGATAATGCCCTCGGCCCCGGCACATCGACAGTTACCATGTTCCATGATCTCGATGGCCATGATCATGCCATTTTCAACTGTAACCTCTACCCGGGCGAAGATCAGAAATAATCTACCGACACCGGTGTAACGGCCATCGGCCAGCATGGAAAGATCAATGTTGGTAACAGCTATCTCTTCCATCTGCCTGTCAAAATTGTCAATATGCAAACCTATATATTTCAAACCGACAAGGCTGATTGCCAGCGCCAGTACCAGGCCGATAAAAAGAATAACCATTTTTTTTCCCATTTTGCCTCAACCCCGTTTGCTTGCATTCGACATATCAATTTTATCATGCCATTGTCTTCCGGCAAGTTTCTTGATGTTCCTGGAAAAACCATTGCAAGAGATGACCCCGGCCGGGTAGATACGATCATCTTTTACAAAACGGAAACACCGGCCAGGGGTCTTCTGCGGTTGAAAAAGCCCGCCCCCGGAAGATTTCACAGAAAGGCAACAGGCATCGCCCGGAAAATGAAGAATGTTGCAACGCTAAAAATCATCATTGCCCCGTGAATGAGGGGATTGGTATTGACAATGGATGTGGCCGGGATGGCGGCAATGCAGGGAGTGGTTTTGCCAATGTCGGGGCCGCCCTTCAGTTGGTATTGAACTCCGTGATAATGACAAGAAAACCCTCACCCCATCGCCTTCCGGAAACGGGGGAGGGTTCGTTCAATCTGGCACATGCAGATTCCGCTTTCAAATCAATATTTTTTCATCGAAGCCACAGAATCCGGATCAGGCCTTTCCGTCACAACCCAGGACGTTGACGATCTTGCGTTTCACCAGTTCCTTGATGGCAGCCCTGGCAGGGCCAAGATATTGCCTCGGATCGAAGTGACTTGGATTTTCGGCGTGATGTTTTCTGATCGTTGCCGTCATGGCCAGCCTCAGGTCAGAATCGATATTGATCTTGCAGACAGCCATTGAAGCAGCTTTGCGCAACATTTCCTCGGGGACACCCCTTGCCCCGGGCATATCCCCGCCATATTCGTTGATCATATCCACAAATTCGGGGATCACCGATGAGGCGCCGTGCAGCACGATCGGGTACCCGGGAAGTCTCTTCTGAATATCTTCCAGAATATCGAATCTCAGCCTTGGCTCACCCTTGAATTTGAAAGCACCATGGCTGGTTCCTATGGCAATGGCCAGAGAATCAACCCCCGTCCTTTCCACAAACTCCTCGGCCTCGGCCGGATCCGTAAAGGAAGCATCTTCATCCGCAACGTTTACTGCATCCTCGATGCCAGCCAGACGCCCCAATTCCCCTTCGACCACAACGCCCTTTTCGTGGGCATAATCTACAACCTGCCTGGTCAATTTGATGTTTTCTTCGAATGGGAGAAATGAACCATCGATCATCACCGAAGAAAAACCTCCATCAATACATGACTTGCACAATTCAAAGGAATCACCATGATCAAGGTGGACGCATATTGGAAGCCCGGTTTCTATTTCGGCTGCCTCGATAAGTTTCATCAGATAAGTATGGTTTGCATATTTCCTTGCCCCGGCTGAAACCTGCAGGATCAGCGGTGCGTTAACTTCCTTGGCCGCTTCGGTTATGCCCTGGATGATTTCCATGTTGTTGACATTGAAAGCCCCGATAGCATAACCCTCGTCATAAGCCCTTTTGAACATCCCTGTTGAAGTGACTATTGGCAAAAAAATCAACTCCTTGTGGTTTTTTCTTGCATTGAATATCATAATCTTATTCTCAACAAATTTCAAATTTATATTAATTGCCTGGAGGGCCGGTGACCTGAAATTCCTTTTTTCAATACCCTGAAGATGATGATTATTCCACGTGATGCCCTTCCATCCAAATTGTGAAAAGCCGTTCCTCCGTCCCTGAACGCTTCCTGTTTGCAGGTAACATTCTGCTATCAGCTGCACATGCCAGCCAGGTAACCGGTGGAAAAGGCAATCTGAAGGTTGTATCCACCCGTATATCCATCCACATCGATCACCTCACCGGCAAAGAAAAGCCCTTTGACAATGCGGGATTCCATCGTTGAGGGATTGATTTCCCGGGTGCAGACACCCCCCGAAGTGATGATTGCTTCCTCCAGGGGCCTGAATCCATGCACGTGAAGGATCAGATTTTTTATCAGCGTGACCAAGCCGGCACGTTCCTCCTGCGTGATCTGATGAACGCGTTTCTCCCGTGGGATACCGGACAGAGCAATGATCACCGGAATCAATTTCCGGGGCAGCAGATCATGAAGTGAGTTGGCAAACATCTTGCGTGAGTAGGCGGTGAAATCCCTGCGGATCCTGCGGTCAAGTTGTTCCCCGGAAAGAGCCGGCTTCAGGTCAATCGCCAGAACATAGCGTTCCCGATCCATTTCACGCATGGAGGAAGACGCGGAAAGGATCATCGGCCCCGAAACCCCGTAATGGGTGAAGAGCATCTCCCCGAAATCCTCGAACAATTTCCTCTTGTTTCTGTTATATACCTTTACGCTGACATTGCGCAGAGAAAGCCCCTGGAGTTCACGGACCCATTTTTCTTTGATCTCCAGCGGCACCAGGGATGGTTCAAGGGGGGTAAGAGTGTGGCCGCATTCTGCGGCGAATCTATACCCATCCCCCGTCGAACCGGTGGATGGGTAAGAAAGGCCCCCGGTAGCCACGATCACGCTGTCTGCCCGTATCTCCGTGCCATCTTTCAGCAAAACCCCTTCCACTTTGCCCCGTCCGGTTAACACACGTGCAACCTCTCCTCTTTCAATGTGCACCTTGTTCTGTTTGACAAATTTCAAGAGGGTGTTGACGACATCTGCAGCCCGGTCAGAAACAGGGAAAACACGCCTTCCCCGTTCCGTCCTGGTCTCCAGGCCGAACTTCTCCAGGAGTATCAGCAGATCCGCGGCAGAAAAAGCGTGGAATGCACTGTAAAGAAATTTGCCGTTCACGGGCACACCGGCAATCAGGCCCTGCACATCGGTATCGTTGGTGATATTGCACCTGCCCTTGCCGGTCAGCATCATCTTCCGTCCCGGGCGATCATTCTTCTCGATCAGAAACACTTCCGCTCCGCGGCCGCCGGCCGTTCCAGCTGCCATCATCCCCGCCGCCCCGGCCCCGATTACAACCACTCTTTTTTTTTCGGTCTGCATCGCCCCGAAGCCCGCCCTTCACCGCTCTATCAATGACATTATCCTGCCATGGAACTGCAATTATTTCTCAAGACCGTTAAATTGCTATGCCCCTTTTATTTTCCCTGATACATATTTTCGGGCCAGAAACCAGGAGGCCGACACCATGATGATCAGCATACCCGCAAGAGCAAACACCGCCATGGCTGTCTCCCCGAACTCCGTGGAAAACCCCCTGATAGCTATACCCAGCAGAAACCATAGCATTGCAGTGCTTGCGGCCAGATCCAGGCGTCGTTTCAAAAAAACAAATGCCGTAACAATAACAATTGCCATCACCGCCACGGTCCAGTATACTTCTGAAAACCCGAAACCTTCCCAGCCGAGATTGATCGTGGCCGCCAATTCTGTGATGGTGATAACCGTAATCCAGCCCAGATAGATGCGGAAAGGCAGTTTCACCCACAGAATTTCCGAAGCCGATGATACCCTGGCTCCCGCCTCCAGATTCAGGTAATTTTTTATGAGCACCGCCAGCAGAACAATCAAGATCAACAGGGAAATATTGATGACCTTGAAATAGCGGGCCAGCAACCATCCCGTATTCAAAATGCTTGCTATAAAAAAAAGAGGGCCTACCCTCTCCGTGGAGGGTTTCTCCCGTTCATCCTTACGCAAAATTCCTTGACTCTGGTAGAGACAGAAGGAAAACATCGACAGGCCAATTATTATCCACATTGGAATGACAAAAGATGCACATAACCCCAACAGGGGAATGGAAGCGTCAACCGATGGCGACAAAAACAGATCGGCATTCAGAAACCCCTTGACCAGACCGGCTGAAAAAATGATAAAACCCAATATGTTGAGCATCTGCAAGTATCTTTTCTTGATCATTTTCATCTCCCAAAACCCGATTGTCACAAAGCGGGGAGTGATTCGTTTTTACAGAAGTCGGCCTACCTCGTAAGCTTTCTCCATGATCCGGGGATATTGTTTTATGGCCCCCTTCCTGTCCACACCCTCGAAAAATATAGAATCGGCATAATGATAATTGATGTTGTGATAAAACACCTTCACCGCTGCCAGCGCATTTTCACAATAATCTTTTCCCTCCAGTGCGCTGACACAGATAAAATATCCCGGCCGTTTCTCCCGGGGATCCACCGGGGGTTTCTTTATTACGTACTTGGCTTGCCACCAGCATTGGAAACGATCGATAAAAACCTTCATCTGCCCGGACATCGTGCCAAAATAGATGGGGGTGGCCAGAACCATCGCCCTGGCAGCAACTACCTTGGGGTATATGGCCTGCATATCATCTTTCTGGATACATTCCCCGCTGTCCGCACACCAATCGCATGCCCGGCAGAAATTTATTTTGAGGTTATTGATCCGTACATGGTCCACATTCCAGCCTGCTTCCTCGGCCCCATGCAAGAATGATTGCAACAATATTTCACTGTTGCCTTCACGCCTGGGGCTGGATGATATCGCCAGTAAATTTTTCAATCATGATTCCTCCCTCCGAAAATAAAACTTTGCTGAATCATCATTCATTCTGATGGTAATCGAACCTTATTTCCCCGCTTTCTTCAAGGACAACCCTGCCGATGACGGTTGCCGGAGTGCCCGCAGCAATGCTGTAATCGGGTATATCCCTGTTGACAAGGCTGTTGGCTTCTATTACACAACAACGGCCAATATTCACCCCTTTGGTGATAATGCTCATGCTGCCGATATGGCAACGAGCACCGATTTTTGTTCCAGCTTTGTCGATGGGCTTTTCCCCTGCCGACAGGGTTCTAGAAACCGGGTCATGGGAATATATCTGCACCCCGGCAGAAATTTCACAATGATCCCCGATCTCAAGATCGCCGCTTCCATCAAGAACGGTAAAAGGCCCGATGCGGACGTTTTTCCCCACGGTCACATTGCCTGTTACCACACTGGAATCATAGATACTCGTGCCTTCCCCGAATCCGAGGAAGGCGGCTTTCTCCCGGCGGTCCGATACCAACTCGTTGAATGGCAACACCCGGTTGAAGTTGCGGTACATCTCCGCCCTGAGTGTATGGTGCCTCTGCTGTATCTTTTCAAAGCATTTTTTTCCCTCTGACATACTGGATTCCCTCCAGAAAAAATCCTTTTTTTACCCCCGGCAATTATAGCAACTGAGGGTTGCGGGTGTCAATTTTCCCGAAAATGTGGGTAGCCGCCGGATCCCGGGCATTTTTGAAACCGGATAGCGCGGCCATCGATCATGAACACCCTGCATTACATCCCTGAAACGAGGCAAAAAAGGATAATAAAGCCACCAGGGCATTCCATGATAAACAACAAGTCTGTGAACATAGGGGCTGCAGATATGCTTACCGTGGGTGAAAAAATCCATCGGCAGGATCGGAGAAACGGTTACTTTCCAAAGCTCAAAAGATGTAGCCGTCATGCGCGGAATGCAGACTCACTGTTTCTGCTCCAGATACACACAGAGCGGCTGGCCCGATTCTTTCCATTCCCCGGCCGCCTCCACCCCGATATAGCGGTAATGCCAGGGTTCATAGATATAGCCCGTAACATGTTCCATCCCCCGGGGATAACTCATGGCAAAGCCGTACAAATATGCATTGTTGGCAAGCCATTTGCCCTGCGCCGTTTCGCCAAAAGAAGCCGACCAGTCGGAACCCGAACCGCCAAAATCTATCGTCGTCCCCAGCTGGTGTTCCGATTGCCCCGGCCGCGCACTGAATCGATTCGCCTCCGCTTCACCATGCCTCCTGGCATAATTGTTGAATAGCTGTGCCTGATAAGAATAACTTCTGTACGCGGAGAGTACCGCCAGCGTCACTCCATCGGTATTGGCCGCGTTCCACATTTCTTCGAGATGCTTGAACGCTTCGGCGCGCAAGTACAGTGCCCTGGAAGGTTTCATGTACGAGGGAATTCCCACAAGGTCACCGGGGGCATAATCTTTTTTCAGAGTCGTTTCCTTGGTGACAAGCGCCAACAAATAATTGCCATCAGGGATAACCTGCAAAGCCTGTTCGGGTTGTGGTTGTGGCTGTGGTGGCGGTTGTGGCTGCGGTTGTGGTGCAGAGGCAGGTTGGGTTTCCGGCTCGGACTCGGGCTCCGTGGCATCCGGCTCCTGATTTTCTTCCTCCCCGGGCGGTTCACTTTCCGGTTCAGGTTCGCCATCGGATTCAGGTTCACTTTCAGGTTCCGATACCTCTGCTGGCAGAAATGCTTCCTGATTTTCTGGTTGTTGCTCCGTGATCGGAGTGGAAAAAATATCAAGCTTGTGTATGTTGATCGATAGGGGAATGATCATTGCCGCACTCAGCAAAAATGTCGCAATCCGCATCGCTGTATGTCCTCTTGCCATCATTGACTCCTGTCCCCTATCATTTTTCCTGCAATTAACTGAAAAATGAATTACATTTGCCTGATTCAATTCGACATTTGACCACATTTTCCCTTTCGTTGTGGAATGGTTTTCTGGCCTTTTACAGGATCCGGCAACTTCAAGTCATTCATTGGCTGATTTTACTTCCCGGGTTTAACACGTTTCCAGGCGTGGGCGCCATTCAATTGCTAACCGTTCCATGGCCCATCAAGAACCCCTGAACCGGAGGTGAGCTGCCTGGCAATTGTATTGGCCTGTTCTGTTATTTCCCGGGGATACTCCATGTATTCCAGAAGTTTGATCGCATTGCGATTGGTGGAAACACCTTTTTTCAGCTTGTAGTCAAAATCAAGGCCTTCCTGCCCGACCCGATCGCTAAAGTAATAACAGCAATAAGACCCTTGCAGTTTTTCGGCCAGATCCAGATCATGAGTAGCAGCCAGCACCCGGGCATTCCGGGATGCCAGGTAGCTCAATATTCCCTGTGATGCAGCAAATCTCTCCGTGTAGTTCGTGCCCGACAGAAGTTCGTCGATGATACATAGCGCCGGTGCCTTCACGTCCGCCCCGGTGGCAGCCCGGACAAGTTTCAACAGCCTTTCCGCTTCCCGGTAATAGAAACTTCTGCCTTCCATCAAACTATCTTCCCTGCTGATGGAGGTGATTACCCGAAAAAAGCTTCCCCGGTAGGATGATGCCAGGCAGGTGAAGATGGTCTGGGCAAACACCGCATTTACAGCAATGGTTCTCAAAAATGTTGATTTGCCCGACATGTTGGAGCCGGTAATCAGCACCCCTTCCCTGTCAACAATAATTGAATTTGCCACCGCATCATTCAGCAACGGATGGCGAACATTATCCACCGCGCAGATGGGTTCTCCCCCGGCAACAAGTTCCGGTTCAACATAGCCGGGTGCAGGAAGACCCTCCCTGTAGGAGGCAATGGACTGCATGGCATCCAGTTCCCCGATAATCAGATATATTTCCTGAAGTTGTTCAACCCGTTTTTTGAATTCACTCAAGGTCCTATTGTATGCCCGCACTTCAAGAAGAAAATAAACTTTCAGGTATTCATACAGAAAATCCAGTTCGGATCCAAGCAGTGTTGGTTGCAAATAAGCGATGTTCCGGGAAATATGCCGGCATGACAGGGAAGCATTCCGCAGCTGTTCACACACATCACCCATTGCCGCCACTTTCAGATCGGCAACTTTCGATGCCGTTTTCAGCAGTACCGCCAGCCCGGGAATGGCTGATAATACATTCTGATATTTTTTCGTCAGATGATAATGTACCCATGAATTTATCCCGAACATACCAAGGATCATGGGGATACTGTATTTTCCCAGAAATAGCGGGGTAAATAAAGAGATCATTGCTGCCAGGGCCAGAACCGTGAACAATGGAGCATGGGGAGAGGGGGAGGGAAGTCCTTCCCACAGAAGGTTTGCCATGTCACTGTCTCTTGCCCTCTCCAGAGGCAGAAGAAGAAGCTGCAGTTTTTCCCGGAAACAATCATCCTTCTGAAACAACCTGATCAGCCTTGACCGCTTCTCAAGAAGTCCCCGGTCAAAACTGGGGTTTTTCAAAATCGTGTACAGAACGGCCTGTCCCGGCGCGGTGAAGGTCCGGTCAAGCAGGGCATAGATCTGATCGCCATCCAGGTCCCGCCAGGTCTGACGATCAATCATACCCGGTAATTCATTCCCGGCCATGAAACCATGCAATGTGGAGATTTTTTCGAAATCCCTTGGTGTATCGACAGGCATGGCCCACCGTTTTCTCAGTCCCAGCAACGTTTTCAGTCTGCGCAACTTGAAATATAACCGGGCCGCCGCCCCGAGCAGGGGGGCAACAAAAACAGCACCCCAGAAATAATGCGGTGAGAGGTGGAATCCGGCAATGGCAACCGCCGCCAGAAGTATCAAAGCAACAACCGCCAGGCATAGAATGTTTTTTTTGGTGCGTCGTATTTCAACATCTGTTTCTTCCACTATCCCAATGCAAAGACGCCCCCATCCACGAAACCTGAAATTCACCCAATTATATCACGAAAAAAGGGCATGCGTGATCGAAAACCCCCATCGGATGCACTGCAGGGCAAACAAAATCTTCTGTGTTTTGATGGATCGGGAATCGGGATCATAAAACCCTTTCGAAGTGCATGGCATGTGACAAACGGGTGCCACCCAACGGTCGGCCGGGCGTCGGATCGGTTGTTCCATTTTCCTGGCAATCCGGGACATGCCCGGCTGGATATTTCATCCTGCCAACTATTCTGCCAGCTTGAAATTCACGGACTCTCCGGCTTTCAATGTAACCGGAACGAAACAGCCCGTCTGCTGGCCAACGGATAAAGGTTCCCGATAGGAGAGGGTCGTCGTTCCCCCGGTCAAAGAAGTCAGGGTGCCTTCCACCAGCCGCCCATTTTCCCAGCAAAAATTCAATTCAAATCCGCCACGCGCCCGGAGCCCCTTTACATTCCCCTCCAGCCAGCAGGGGGGCAGGGCCGGCAGCAACTCGATAACGTCGTCGTGGCTCTGGAGCAGCATCTCGGCTATTCCGGCAGTCCCGCCTAGATTGCCGTCAATCTGAAACGGGGGATGCGCACAGAACAGGTTGGGATAAGTTCCCCCGCCTGATTGTGAAAAAGGGAAATTCCTTCGTTCATGGACAGGAACGAGCAATTTTTTCAGCAGTTGGTAGGCCCTTTCTCCATCTTTCAAGCGTGCCCAGAGATTGACTTTCCAGGCCAGGGACCAGCCGGTGCCCCCATCTCCCCTTCTTTCCAGCGTATCCCGCGCAGCCGTAAAGAGATCCCTGTTTCTTTCCGTGATCTCGCTGGCGGGATAAAGCCCATAAAGGTGTGACAGATGACGATGCCGGGGATCCTCCTCCTCGTAGTCTTCCAGCCATTCCATGATCCTTCCGCCCCGGCCTATCGCCGTCGGGGGAAGTTTGGCGCGCTTGGCGGAGAGTTCCTTCTGAAAATCCTCATCAATTCCCAGGATCTCCGCTGCCCGGCGCGTGTTCTCGAAAAGCTCCCGCAATACCTGGTTGTCAATGGTGGGCCCCATGCAGGTATGGATGATCTTTCCCCTGTATCTGTAGCCCAGTTCCGGAGAATTGCTCGGTGCCGTCACCAGGAAACCGCTGTCTGGCAGGTCGATGAGCATATCCAGGTAGAAACGGGCAGCTCCTTCCAGCACCGGGTAGATTTCCCGAAGGTAATCGCGTTCGGGATAGAAGGCATAGTGTTCCCACAGATGGGATGCCAACCATCCGGAACCTGAAACGGTGGAGCCCCATTCCGCACTCTCGCCCGGAGCTGTGAAACCCCAAGGGTTGGTAATAACATGCGCCACCCAGCCACGGGCATTGTAATACGCCCGGGCCGTCCTGCTACCGGGCTCAACCAGCGACTTTACCAGATCGATCAATGGCCGATGCAATTCATGAAGGTTGGTTACCTCTGCCGGCCAGTAATTCATCTGTACATTGATATTCAAATGGTAATCTCCGTTCCAGGGTGTATTCACGGTGTCGGCCCAGAGGCCCTGCAGGTTGGCGGGTAAACCCCCCGGCCTGCTGGAGCTGATGAGCAGATAGCGCCCAAAATTGAAATACAGGGCAGCCAGCGAAGGATCGGGTTGTCCCCTGCTGAAAGCGGCCAGACGCGCCGGTGTCGGTTTCTTCTCTCCCGCACCATGCCCCAGGTCCAGATCTACTCGATCATAGTAAGAACGATAATCGGAGATATGCCTTTCTTTCAACTCCTCGTAAGAGAAAACCCGGGATCGCGAAAGATCATCTTTTATCGCTTTACGGGGGTCCGCTGTTCGCCTGCCGGCAAATCCCTGATAATCGGTTGCGGCGGCAACAAGAAGGGTAACCTCGCTGGCCTCTTTCAGGCGGATCACCGCACTTTTACCGGAAGAGGCGGTCATATTGCCATCGGAAATTACCTCCACCGCCGCCGCGTAGCGCATGCCCTCCCGGTCGGTTCCACTTTCCAGATTTCCCTCGATGATCAACAACCCCCGATCATCGATCCAGGTACGGGCACGTTCGGGCCGCCCGAGCGAGAGCTCCAGGGACAGTGCCCGTGGAAATGCGGAGGTAATGTGTACCACAAAAACCTGATCCGGAGCGGAAACAAAATATTCCTTGTTGATCAGATTTCCTTTCTGCATGTAGGATTCGGTTGCCACCGCCGTGGACAGGTCAAGCACCCGGGAATAATCCCTGATCATGCCCCTGTTTTTCCACCTGATCAGAAGGTCTGCAAGCATCTGATAGCATCCGAACTGCACCGACTTGCCGCGCCCCTGGCCGGAACCTGCCCCCTCGCAGATAAATTCTTTCAAAAGTAACTCCTGGGCCTCCCGGTTCTCCCCGGCAAGAAGATGCCTCCGGATAAGTGGCAAAGATTTGTGGGCCTCTTCCTTGTTGGCCTCCTGACAGGATCCCGACCACATGGATATCTCGTTCAACAGGATCCTTTCCTTCTTGCTGCCGCCGTAAACCATACCTCCCAATCGACCGTTGCCAACAGGCAGAGCCTCCGTGAACGATCCGGCATGCCGATCAAAATAAAGCTGCGAGGAGCCGTCGGTGACCGGGGAACGGGTGGAAGAACCGTAGCGAAGCGGATTCCGGCCATATCCTGTGAAAAAAAACAATAAACCGCCCAGGGACAAAACAATCAGGAGTAGTATCAATTTTTTTTCCCTACTTTTTTTACCGGCCATTGCACCGAACAGATGGATTTTGATAGAAACATCTCCGTACACTATACCACATCAAACTTTTGAAAGGCAGTCGGCGGGGTCAGGCCTTTCCCCTTGATACCCATGCCCGTTTCCCCGAGAAACCTTGTTTGTTCACATTTTTTCACTCATTGGCGGCATCGCGATAATCGGCAGTCAATCCTTCATGGTACCTGGCAGAAAAACAATGATTTTCAAACAACCCGGGATGGAAAGATTCCACAAAGTTCATTTACCCCCATCGCTTTCTCGCGATGATAAACAAAAAGACTGCCCTGCGGCCGGAAGAAAAAAAGCAGTTAATTGTGTTACAATCAAGGTGGTGAACCGGACATGAAAAGAATAATTTATATTTTTTCCCTCTTGCTTGCAATGGCAGCCCTGCTCCTTGCAAGTGGTTGTGCAGAACACCCGGGTGCCCCCGCTTCCGTCGCCGAAGAACAACAGGTTCTTGCCATTTCATGGGCGGTGGACGGCAGGGAAGTATCTTCTCCTGCCATCAACAATGCAGATCAACCCGTGACAATCGTTGCCTCGTTTGATCGGCTCATCTCCCTCAATACTGCCATTATCGAAGTTGCAGGGTCGGGAATAGAAGGATTGGAAATATACGCCCCTTCCGGCAACAGCAAAAAGCTCGTCTACAAACAGGATTATGTAGAAAAGACTGCCTTCTGCACTTTTCCAGCCCTTTTCACAAACAAAATAGTGATCGAGATTGCCACCGTAAGCGGCAGATATTCGGTCAAAGACATCACCTTCCGGAATCAGAGGGTGCAGGATGCGGGATCCTTCAGAACAACGGCATATATCGTTGCCGATACGTTGCAGAAAATCGATGATATGGACGAGGGGCATCTTGCCAACATCACCGACATCATTTTATTTGGAATGGCCACTTTCAACAAAAATGGGGATATCAAAATCGACCCGCGATTGGATAACTCTCTCGATCTTATCAAACAGGCCCAGGCCAGGCTGAACAGAAATTACACCGTATACGTCAATTTTCTGTTTGAAGCAGACAGGCCCTATGATAGTGACTGGAACAGGATGGTCAGGGAGTTGGCCGTTGACGTCGCCATGGCGAAGAAGGGCAACAGGGTGAAGCTGGCAGATAACATGATCGGATATGTAAAAGATAAAGGATTTGATGGTCTTGCTTTTGATTGGGAATACCCGGTAAGTTATCGGGATTTCAATGTTTACGGAAATTTCATCCTGTGCCTGAAAGAGAAGAAACCCGACCTCAAGGTGGCGGTCGCACTCGCACCCTGGGGAATCAAATTCAACAAAAAACATATCGATGCCATCGATGTGATAGAACTGATGTGCTACGACTTGCCGGACAGCCGCGGGCATCACAGCAGTTTTTACACGCAATGCATCGGGGCAATCGAATACATGAAAAAGAAAAACATTCCGCTCTCCAAGGTCGATCTGGGCATACCCTTTTATGCGCGTCCAGACGATATGGCCGAGTTGTGGACCCTTTACAAGGATGAAAGCGAAAAGTTGGGACGATACAGTGACAGGGCAGTTGGAAGTTTTGGCGGAACGGAAAAAGATAGATTCTACAATTGCTACCAGACAGCATACAACAAAACCAGCTATTCACTTGATCAGGGCCTGGGAGGCGTGATGGTCTGGCATTATGCTTGCGACAATGCTTCCGATACAGATTTATCACTGTTCAAAGCCATCTCCTCGGCTATCAGGGACAGATATCCCCACCGATGATACATCCTTACAAAAAATAGCATATTGGATACAGCAGTGGTATAAATTTAAAGGGAATACACCTTCCCACGTAGAAAGATCTGTGGAGAACGCAGGTTGGATCCGCTTCCATGGATCCACCGAGAATCAAGGGGGGCCAGCCATGATCTATTATTTTTCGGGGACAGGTAATTCCTTGCATGCCGCAAAAAATATTGCCGCCGCACAGGGGGAAAAACTATCTTCCATTCCCAAACTCATGCTGGAAGGGAATAGCTTCGAACACACCATGGCCGCGGGGGAAATCCTGGGATTTGTATTCCCGGTTTATTCCTGGGGGCCGCCCGGTATGGTGGTCAACTTCATGCGCCGGTTGAAAATCAACAACTTCGAGGACAACTATGTTTTTTCTGTGATCACCTGCGGCCAGAATATCGGCCAGGCCATGAAGGTCGTCGAGCATGAGTTGCAACAGAACAATCTGCCACTTCACAGCGGGTTTTCACTGATCATGCCCAACAATTACATGGTCATAGCCATGAATGCGGATGCGCCAGAGAAAGCGGAAAGAAAACTGGCGGGGGCCGGGAAAAAACTTGAGCATATAAATGATATTATCGGGAAACGGCAGAAGGGAGTTTTCGAACTGGTCAAGGGTCCTCTGCCCCACCTCCTGACTTACGTCGTAAACCCGTTGTTCATGAAATATTCGGTCAACACCAGGTATTTCCGTGTTAACGATAGCTGCAATTCATGCGGTATCTGCGAGAAGGTTTGTATTACCGGATGCATCAAAGTCGAAGACAAACCCGTGTGGGGTGATCAGTGTGTCCAGTGCCTGGCTTGCATCAATCTATGCCCCGAGAGAGCTATTGAATACGGTATGTTTACCGGAAGGAAAAGAAGATACAGAAACCCCCATATAGATATCGAGGAGCTGGGGGTCAATTGAAAATCTTCAACCGGCAAAATACGGAAGATAAGATTTGCAGTCGGCCACCGCTTGTGGTATCCTGTTTTCAAGGATCAAAATAATAGGTCAAAGGGGGGCTGGGTTGACCCGGCTGAGATAGAGCTGCCATTGCTCTGACCCTTCGAACCTGACCTGGGTAATGCCAGCGTAGGGAACATACTTGCCATCCGGAAATGCAAGCTGAAGCCATCGTTGGCTCCAGCTTGTTTTTTTGGCCCGCCCGGAAATAATGCCGCTACGCCAACAGCAGATAGGAGCTTTCGCTGATGAAAATTGGAAACAATGCCCGACAACGCCTGCCATCCTTCCTGATCATGGTACTGCTCATCGCCTTCTGGGAGGTGATCTGCCGTTTGTTTTCCCTGCCGGATTATATTCTGCCTTCCCCTTCGAACATAGCCGGGGCACTGACAGAAAATTTTGCCCTGCTGATGAAACATACCGCAGCAACCCTCTATGCTGTGGGCATCGGCCTGTTGCTGGCCATAGCCGTGGCCATGATCCTGGCCCTGGCCATGAACCGCTGGGAATCGGTCAGAAACGCTGTCTATCCCTTGCTGGTGATCTCGCAGGCCATCCCCATATTTGCCCTGGCCCCACTTCTTCTCATCTGGCTCGGCGTGGGCCTGACCCCCAAGGTCGCCGTGGTCACCCTGGTCTGCTTCTTCCCGCTGGCGGTAAATGTCGCCGAGGGGTTGAAACAGGTCAATCCCGAGGCTCTTGAATTGATGCGGGTGATGCAATCCGGTTCCTGGTTTACCTTCAAATCCCTTCTGCTCCCCTCTGTCCTGCCCCATTTTTTTTCCGGTCTGAAGATCTCCGCCACCTATAGCGTCATGGGGGCAATCATCGGCGAGTGGTTGGGTGGAAGTATCGGCCTGGGCGTTTACATGACACGGATGATGCATTCTTACAAGACCGGCCATCTTTTCGCTGCCGTGCTCATCGCCGTGTTGCTCAGCCTGATCCTCTTCAGGATCACCACCATGTTTGCCTGGCTGGCAATGCCCTGGAGTCGAACAAAAATCACAACTACAGGGAGTGAAGAAATGTGTTGAAGATGAACAAAAACAAATTGATGGGATGGTCCGTTCTGGGCCTGGTTCTGTTTCTGAGCCTGTTCTTTGCGGCGGGATGCAACCGGGAAAGCACTCCTGCCGCCGAAAAGGTTACCCTTCTTCTGGATTGGAATCCCAACACCAACTACAGTGGGCTTTTCGTGGCCAGGGACAGGGGTTATTATCTTGAAGAAGGGTTGGAAGTTGAGATAGAGGAGGCCGGGGGAAATGTCGTCCCGCTCGTGGCCACGGATAAAGCGCAGTTCGGTATCAGCTATCAGGAACAGGTCACCTTTGCCCGTGCAAACGACAGTATCCCTGTCGTCTCCATCGGCACCATTTTACAGCACAATACCTCGGGCTTTGCTTCTTTGAAAGACAGGAATATAATGACGGTGGCCGATTTTGAAGGAAAAAGCTACGGCAGCTGGGGTACCGAAGTGGAAGAAGCAACCATCAAGGCACTGATGGATAAAGTCGGCGCCGACTTCGATCAGGTGTCCATCGTCACTGTCGGTGAGGCAGACCTCTTTGCCGTCATCGAACGCCTGGCCGATTTCGCCTGGATATATTATGGTTGGGATGGTATTGAAGCTGAACTCAAAGGACTGGAGCTGAACTATATGCCACTGCGTGATCTTGACCGGGCCCTTGATTACTATACACCCCTGATCATCAGTAGCGAAACTATCATAGATGAACAGCCTGAATTGGTTGAAAAATTCATGCGCGCCACCGCAAAAGGTTACCGGCTGGCAATCGAAAACCCTGCCGAGGCCGCGGAAATCCTGCTGCAGAATGCACCGGAACTTGATCGCGAACTGGTGATGGCCAGCCAGGAGTGGTTGAAAGACAGGTATCAGGAAGATGCCGAGGTATGGGGCCTGCAGAAAAAAGAAGTATGGGATAACTACAGCCGCTGGCTACATGACCAGGGTCTGATTGCTGAAATGCTCGATGTGGATCGTGCTTTTACCAACGATTTTATCCGTTGAGATGTCATGGAAAATCTGAAAGCACCGCTGCGGGGGCTCTGCCACAAGCCCCTGCAGCATGTTTCCAGCTTGCCCCGGCAGCATGCAGCCAACAGGATGGAGGTCCCGGGAAAATGCTCTTGAAATTGGATAATATCAGTTCAACCTACACCTTTGCTTCGGAGATACTGCCCGTCCTGGAAGAAGTCTCGCTCCGGGTGAACGCGGGGGAATTTGTTTCGCTACTCGGCCCCAGCGGGTCGGGCAAAAGCACCCTGCTCAAGATCGCCGCCGGCCTGCTCGAACCTGATCATGGCCAGGTCTTCCTGAAGGGCAAGGAGATCACCGGCCGACCGGCCAAAGTCGGTTACATGCCCCAGCAGGACCTGCTTTTTCCATGGAAAACCCTGTTGCAGAACGCGGCCATGCCGCTGCTTGCAGAAGGCAAGAGTAAAGAAGAGGCCTCTGCCAGGGTATGTGAACTGTTGCCGGTATTCGGGCTCGAAGGTTTTGCGTCATACTACCCGGGCCAACTTTCCGGGGGGATGAAGCAGCGGGCAGCCCTGCTGCGGACCGTCCTGATGGAGAGCAACCTGATGCTGCTCGATGAACCATTTGCTGCCCTCGATGCCCTTACCCGCGAAAACCTGCGTGAATGGTTACTCCGGATTCTGGACCGTTTCCGGAGAGCTGTCCTCTTCGTGACCCACAGTATCGATGAAGCAATCTACCTCTCCGACCGGATTTACATGATTTCGGATCGCCCGGGAAAGATTATCCTTGAAATAACCGTGGAAATACCGCGCCCCCGTTCCCGGAAGACCATCACCTCTTCCCGGTTCATTTCATACCGTGAACAACTGATGGATACTCTGGCAACATTGGAAACAAAAATATGAAGAGGGTACCCTCAGTGGCGTGAAATATGGACTGCCAGAAGCAGCCCGGAAGAAAACGTTACTTCGGCTTCAAGCGAAGAGAGTTCATTGCTCAGGCCAAGGGTAGAAGCAAAATAAAGAGTATCTCCATGCAGCGGGTATTTCAACCCCCTGGTCCATATCCCCGTTACACTGGGTGTAAGCGCAAACAGGGACAGGTAGTCCCCGACCTGCCCTTGAAACTTCAATTCCCCGTCAATCAACCTGATCGTCTGCAATTCATCGATAATCCTGGCGCGGACACCCGCCTCGAAAGGACGTAACAGCAGAAAAAGATTGATCAGGGTATGATCAACCCTCTTACCCCCGAGGGCTCCGCAGACAACAATTTCAAGCGGTTTCGGTCGAAGGGAGAGAACGTGATCCAGAGCCATCTCCATATCAGATTTATCCTGGTCAATGGATGGATCACGGATCCATTCCACCGACATATTGTTCAGCCGTTGACGCAGATCCGCGTCAATGGAGTCGGTGTCCCCCACGACCACATGAGGGTGGAGACCCATCTCCAGAACATGACGGGCACCCCCATCTACACAGACAATCCGGTCTTCCGCATCAATCTGCTTTCGGTAGAAATCGGGGTCCCGGAAATCTCCATTGGCAAAAAGAAAAAAACGACGGTTCGTCATCCTCTCATCTCCCTTCCATCACATGCAGATAAATGGGTAACCCCCTGCCCCCATTTGCTGCTTCCAACACGACATGGAAACGTCCACACCCACCCCCGCAACCCGCCCGGATTGACCAATTCTTTTTCGTAGCCGGATGCATTTCATCGTCATCTGTCAAACAAAAAACCCGGAGCCAGACTCAAACCCGGGAAAGAGAAGAAAAAGGCAACGCCGGGGTAACGGGCTTTACTCGTAAAGACCGATGAACGACAATACCGGGTTACCCCTCGACTGCCGGATGACAATACGGATGGTATCGGTATTTACCGCCCTCCCGAAGGTTATGATCCTCTTGCTGCCGATGACCGTGTTCCCGGCGATCTTCCTGTATTTTTCTTCGCCTTCAATGCCCGCATGGTTCACACGTGCAAAAACATCGAATGCCTCCACACGCTGGCTACCGGTCAGATCCTCCTTGAGCACGAGGCGCTTTACTTTGGCGGCCTGCCCAAGTTTCAAGTCTGCAATGTATTCATGGTCAGCAAAGCTGTATCCACGATCATCCTCAACTGAAAGTGCATCCCGGGCCTCCTCCCTGGCCACCATTGTTTCAGCATTTCCAAGATGTAACTGATAGCTGATGGGCCGGGAAAAATCCTTTCTGATCCGGTCGCCAAATGCTTTGAGCACCTTGACATCCCGATCGGCAATCACGCCTTCCCTGTTTGGCGGAACGTTGAGTAGAAGGGATGCATTGGCACCGACAGAATTGTAATAAAGTGAGCAAAGTTTTTTCACGCCCTTTCTGAACAATGCCCGGCGCTTGTTGTAAAACCAACCGGGGTGGAGGGAAACATCGGCCTCTGCCGGATACCATCTCAAATCCGGGTGGCGCCTTAGCGCATCGCGGCTGCCCAGGTCTTTCGCCGTGTGATCGAAGGCTTTCAGTTCCCGTCCCGTCTGTTCATCCTGCTGTGATTGTTCCATGATCCGGTCCACATCGGCTGTATCTGCGGCGACAACACTCCATTCACCGGGGCGTACCACACCTGCCTCGTTGCCAATCCAGCGCACATCCGGGCCACAATTGGCAATGATCGCTTCGGGCTGAAGCCGGCGAATAACTTCGTAATAGCGCTCGAAATCGTATTTGAATTCGGGCACGTTCTTGCCCCTGGCCCCGTCAAACCAGATCATGAAAAGCGGGCCATAATTGGTGCATAGCTCGGTAAGCTGATTGACCATGTAGTCGTTGTAAGCTTCGGTGCCGTACGTTTTCTCGTGCATATCCCAGGGAGAAAGATAGATTCCCAGATTCATGCCGTATTTACGGCAGCTGTCCGCAAGTTGCCCCATGATGTCGCCCTTGCCATTTTGATAGGGACTGTTGGCGATGCTGTGCTCGGTATATTTGCTCGGATACAGGCAGAAGCCATCGTGATGCTTGACGGTGAATACGATTCCCCTGCTTCCGGATTCCTGCAATACACGTACCCACTGGTCGGTATCAACCCTGGTGGGGTTGTACTGCCGCGGGTCTTCCTTTCCCGTGCCCCACTCCCTGCCGGTAAATGTATTCATACCGTAATGGATAAACGAATAATATTCCAGCTTGCTATGATGGAGCTGTATGGGAGTCGGCACCACTGCAGTCAGCCTTTCCACCTCGGGGCCATCCTTTGCGAATCCGTTGTTGTCAGTTGCCCAGCCCGATTCAAAATGTGGGTCCCCGGGGATTTTGCCACGCAGGCTAAAAAAAACGAGGAATAATGCCAGAGCGATGAGAATGCCGGGGACAATTAATTTTTCAATATACAAATCGATTTCCCCCTCGATCAAACCCGATATCTACTAAATTATATATCAAGCAAAAAACATGGGCAAATGGCCTGCTGTTGCAGACGGTGTCAACCTACTTTAGGAAAAAAGAGAGAACCCCGTAATTTTTAACACACTTTTTTATCTATCAAACTTTTAATAGCTTCCCTGGTGAAACTGAAGCCTCCCTGCAGTAACGGCATGTTTC
>JAAYSV010000038.1 GCA_012518215.1 Bacillota bacterium | reverse complement strand
CAGCGACATAGAGTGAATGGTTGCCATAGCCGGTGAAGGCGAGGAAGCGAAACGGGACTGCCGACGTGATGTGACAGTGTAGTACCTGTCATTCTGAGGGAGCCCTGTTTTTTGGGGCGACCGAAGAATCCCCTCCTCGTACACACCTTACCATCGCCATAAACTGGTTCCTGGGCTTCTGTCTTTTTCCCGTACGGATATGTTGGCGTAAGCGACATAGAGTGAATGGTTGCCATAGCCGGTGAAGGCGAGGAAGCGAAACGGGACTGCCGACGTGATGCGACAGTGTATTACCTGTCAGATTCCACGCTGCGCTTTCCCACCGACCAGGGGCGGCGTCCCTGCAAGCTTTGTATAACAGCATGATGCCTGTGTAATGCAGAACACCTGCTCGGAATGACAGGGAGGGGGAGAGGTCGCCGCAGGCGCTGAAGAATCTTGACCACTCACTTTCTCCTACGAAACAATTGTCTCAATGAGCACATGCCTGATTACCGCCGGGGCATCGGGTTCCGCCAGGGCTATTGCGCCTGCCGACCGGGACAACAACGCCCCCCAAAATACGTTCTGCACATTGACAAGCACACCGATATGCTTTAAGATGTTTCAATGCCATAGCAGAGTGAAATATAGCCGATCACCCGCCAGAATCCGGCGGCAACTGAAACAGAATCTCTGCATACTGCATGATCAGTACAGCTTCCATGATGTCATTGATCGGGTAAAGTCATAACAGGCCAATCGAGCATTGGCAATATAACCGGGAGGCGGCTGACGATGAAATCAACAGAAAAAGCTGACCCGGCCATTGTGGTTACCGACCTGCAGAAAACATACCGCGGCGGGATCGAAGCCGTCAAAAAGATCTCCTTCCGGATCGAACGCGGGGAGATCTTCGGCTTTCTGGGGCCCAATGGAGCCGGCAAATCGACAACGATCATGATGTTGACAACGCTGATCAGCCCCACAGGCGGCAGTGCCGTCGTGAACGGGCTCGATATTGTCAAGGATTCCTACCGCGTGCGCACCCAGTTGGGGTATGTTTCTCAAGAGCTGGCCGTGGACGACAATCTGACCGGGTATGAGAACCTGGTTCTGCAGGCACGGTTTTACCATATCCCCGGATCACAGGTTGCCAGCCGTATCAACGAGGTGCTGAAGCTGGTGGGCCTGGGCGACCGTGCCCGTGATCGCGTGGAATTTTATTCGGGCGGAATGCGGAAACGGCTGGATATCGCCTGCGGCCTGATCCACCGCCCCAGCGTACTTTTTCTGGACGAGCCCACCCTGGGCCTGGATATCCAGACGCGTCACGAGATCTGGCACTATATCGAGCGGCTGCGCAATGAAAACGCGATGACCATCTTTCTGACGACCCATTACATGGACGAGGCCGATGCTCTCTGTGACCGCATTGCCATCATTGACCGCGGCGTGATCAAGGCCATCGACACACCCGGAACCTTGAAAGACCAGCTTGGCGGCGATGTGATCTTCTTCCGTCTGGCCGATGCTCCCCAGACGGCAGCCGCATCCACACTGGCGGCACTGCAAGCGCTGCCAGATGTCAAGGAAATTTCGCAGCGCAGCAAGGAGGAGCATATTGTTGTGGCCCGGAACGGTGATTTTCTTCTGCCGCAGATTTTCGAGGTGGCCCAGGACAACGGGGTGAAGATTGAATCTGTCACCCTCAAGAGACCCACGCTGGATGATGTTTATCTGTCCCATACCGGCAGGGGGCTGCGTGACGAGGCAGGGGGAAACAGGGAGGCAGTTTACAAACAGATGTTTGCCATGAGGAGGGCACGCAGATGAAGGCGGAAACAGAAATCAACAAAACCGGAAATATTGCGGCCGGGCTGCGGCTTGGCGATATCTACTGGGTATGCTGGCGCGAGCTGAAAAAATTTTTCGGCCAGAAAGCCCGTATTCTGATGACGGTGATCCAACCGTTGATCTGGCTTCTCTTCATGGGCAATGCTCTGACCGGATTGACCAGCAATCCGTTTGCGGCAAAAATGATCGGCGTCGATAATTACCTGGTCTTCATGACCCCGGGGATCATGGTCATGACTTCCCTTTTTGGCAGCATCTTCGGCGGGATGAGTGTGGTCTGGGATCGGCGTTTCGGGTACCTGAACAAGATGCTGGCCGCCCCCATTTCCCGGGCAGCGATCCCCATGGGCAAGATGCTGGCCGCCGCTATTCAAAGCATAATGCAAGTGACCATTATTGCCATCATTGCCATGTTTCTCGGCGTCCGCATTGCCAGCGGGCCCATCGGTTTTCTCCTGATCGTGGTCATCGTTTTTCTTTTCAGCTTCGGGGTCTCCGGCATTTCGTTGTCGCTGGGGGCGGTAATACATTCCCACGAAACCCTCATGGTCCTCGTCAATTTCCTGACCATGCCCCTGATGTTTGCCAGCAATGCCATGTTCCCGGTGGAGGCGATGCCGGATTGGTTGCAGGCCATTGCCCGCTGGAACCCGCTTTCCTATGCGGTGGGGCCACTGCGCGAGCTTGTCGGGATTGGGCTCTGGTCGGCTTCGATCGGAAAGGGGATCCTGGCCATGCTGATCTTCGCCGCCGTGATGTCACTGGTGGCCGCTCGCCAGTTCCGCCGTTCCATCGCCTGATCCCGCTTCGGGTTCCGTTCCATTCAATCGGGTTGCCTGTTGCAGGCCATGTGACCCCGATTTTGCCGTCCCGCTTCTGTCGGTACAGCCCCATGGGTCGAGGGACGGCAGGCAGCCGCTACCCTATCGGTAGAGAAGATTGCTTTTTACCCCCGTTGCCGTCTCGATGTCGGCGATTTCCTCGGCAGAAAGGGCGGACAGGTCGCCTTTTTCCTTCAGGTTCTCTATTCCCTTGAGCACAGCATCGAAACGCCGCTTGCTGACCTTGTTGTTGAAAGCAAAGATGAGGCAGATCGAGAGCAAGATGATGGGTATCAGGATGAACATCCATTTCACACCGGCAACCACGGCCATCCCGGCGTAGGCGGAATGATCAAATTCGGCAGCGGAGCTTCGCAGAAGATTGTACTGGTTCTGGTCAAAACCAAGCATATTCAACCCCACCCCCAGAATGAATATGGCCACACCGCTGGCAACTTTTCTCAAAAACGTGGTCATGCCGCTGTACAGTCCTTCCCTCCTCTTGCCCGTAACGATCTCGTCAAGATCAAAGATGTCCGTCAACATGGTCCAGGTGACAAGATTTCCGGCCGATGCGCCCACGGCGATCAGGACGGCGAAGAGTATCAGCACCGGGATGGGGGTGCTCCTGTTCACAAAGATGAACAGGATCGCGGTGATTATCCAGATGGGGAAGCCTACAAAGAGAGGAAAGACCTTGCCCTTTTTTCTGGCGAGCCGGCCTTGCAGCCCCAGAAGGACCAGCTGTGAAACGAGCAGGGTGCCGATGAGAAGCTCGTAGTGGTTGTATTTCAGGATGACCAGGTCGACGTAAAAGATGAATATGGCCAGCACAAGATCAATGGCAATCTGGTAGGTCAGGAAGATACCGAGGAAATTGCGGTAGGGCTTGCATCCAAAAACGGAGAAGGAGTCAAACAGGGTTATTTTCTCCGGTTCGGGAAGATCCTCCCGTTCTTTTGTGCCCAGAAAAGTGGAGAGCCAGCATGCACCGAAGATGACGGCAAAGATGGCTGCCATCACCAGGTAGCCGTTTTTCTGGGCGGGGCCGTTGATTTCTCCCCCGACGCTCTTGATGATGAGGCTGGGAACCACGGCGCAGACAAGGGCTGCCCCGCCGGACATGACCATCCTGACAAGCATGAACGAGGTTCTTTCATCATAATCGGAGGTCATGTCGGAGAGGATGGCGTTGTAGGGAACCATGACGATGGTAAGAGCGGTGCCGAAAAATATATATGCAAATCCATGGTAGATCACCCTGGCGGTCTCGCCCTCGATGCCGAAAGAATGGAAGAGCATCACAAAGGAAAGCATCACGGGCAGTATACCTATGAGAAAATATAGCCGCCTTCTTCCGAACCGCGAACGGGTCCTGTCAGAGATCCTGCCGACGAGGGGGTCAGTTATCGCGTCCCAGATCTTGCCAATGAGGATGATCGTGGTCACAAAAACAACGGGTATGTTCTCTACCAGCACGAGATAATTCATGTAGAGCAGGCTGAATATCAGCAGAGCACCCCCCCCGTATATGTCCCCGCTCCCGTAACTCAATTTGGTTTTCAGGTCCTTCATGATATACCTCCTTTGTGGCTGTGCATCGATCCCGGGATCACTTTTTTCAAACTGCGTCACCCGGAAAGGAATTTTCTTACCTCCCCAACATCGGGAATCGAAGTCTGCGCGCCTTTTCTGGTTACCGCCAGGGCAGCGGAAGCGGCGGCCCATTCCACGGCCTCGTCGATATTGCTCCCCTCCGCCAGCGAGACGGCCAGTGCGCCGGAGAAGACATCCCCCGCCGCCGTGGTATCCACCGCCTCGACCTTGAAGGCCGGCCTGTGCACGATACTATCCCCGCAATTGTAAACGACGCCCTTGTCCCCCAGGGTCACCGCCACCTGCATCACTCCACGGCCATGCAGGAGCGCCGCGGCACGCCCGGCATCGTCGATCGAATCGATGGGAAAACCCACCAACATGGCAGTTTCACTTTCATTGGGGGTCAAGATATCGATTCTCGAAAGCAGTTCCTCGCCGAGCGGTGCTGCCGGAGCAGGATCCAGAAATACCGGCACGCCCGATCGTGCGGCGATATCAACGGCATATTCGACCGTTCCCGAAGGAATTTCAAGCTGGAGCATCAACAGATTGCTTTTTTCCATGACGTATCTGTATCTGTCCAGTCTTTCCGTGTTCAGATGCAGATTCGCACCCTGGTCAACGATGATGAAGTTATCACCATCTTTACCCACGACGATCACGGCTACCCCCGTATGCCCCTCGTGGATGATGCTGACACTGTCCGTTTCCACGCCGGCGCTTTCGAGGTTGCCCAGGAGTTCACACCCGTAAGGGTCATCACCGACACAGCCGACCATGCTGACGTCTCCGCCCAGGCGGGCAGCAGCGACGGCCTGATTGGCCCCCTTTCCCCCGGGGACGGTCATGAAACCGCTTCCGAGGATCGTCTCCCCGACAAGGGGAATTCTTGGCGTGGATATTGCCATATCCATGTTGAGGCTTCCAACCACACAGATTCTGTTCATCAATGCAACGCCTCCGTTCCGGCGTGAAAATATGGCGATGAGCGGCCAAAAAGCAAAGCTGGCCGTTTTCAGCAGAAGTTATTTTTCTGCACTCGATGCCGATGCGCCGTTCAACGCCCGATGCGCATCCCCTCCGCCAGGATGAGTTCCATCTCCCCGCGGTTCTTCTCCGGAGAATAGTAACAATCCAGCATGCGTTCATAGGGCAGATTGTTTATTCTTTCATTCATGATCTCCAGCACACGGATATTGATCTCCATGGCTTTGCGGATCGGCATCCTCTCGGGATTGATGTCGATGCCAATATATTCCCTGAAACCGGCCATCTTGAGGGCCAGCAACCCCGCTTCGGCCTGATCCCATTCGACAACGCCGACATTGAGGTCCTGGTCATAATTGCCGAGCGGTTGACTGTTGAAGTGGGGGTGGGACATGCGTCCTTCCCGGCATATACGAGCGAATGCACAGGGAGTGTCCTCGTAGCCCATACGGATATGCCCGATTTCCGGCTGCATGCCGACGAGGCAGTAGCCCTGCTCGAGCAGCCTGCGGTTCACCGGGTTGGAAAGGCGCGCCTCCACATCCCGGGCAAGGATCAGCCCGTCGGAGATGGTGCGATAGATGTTGTTCGGTATCGGTTCGTAGGGTTTGGTTTCAATGCGCACCATGACCCCCGGCACCTCGTCCATGGCATCGGCAAGGGCACCCTCGAAATTCTCCCACATCTGGTAATACAAATGGCCATACGGGTATGTGTATCCGTCTATCCCCGGCCAAAGTCCGCAGGCATCGGCATCCGCCTCCTTGACCAGGCGCAGAACCCGGATGAGTTTCTCCGTGGCACGGTCGCGGTAACGGGCGACGGGATTGGACAATGTCCCGAATTCATATTCCCGGTTGTAAAAAGTATGCGGGCCGATCCCCGAGATACGGATACCGGTGTCCTTCTCCAGCTGTTTGTAGAGATGCAGATTGTCTTCGTTGATTTCCGGGCCGTAATGGGCTTCCAGGCCCCTGACCCCTATCTCCGCCATCTCCCCGATCATCTTGATGCGTTCCGGAATGCTCACCTCCGCGCCGTAAGGCTCATGAAAGCGTCCTCCCGATGGCGTCAGGCTCCAGACCCCCACCGTCGGCTTGATTTCGAGGCGGAATTCCTGCAGGTGACGCAGCATCTCCTCCCGGTTCAAAAATTTTTTCTGATATTGCAAATTTTGCAGTCCCATATCATTCTCCTTTCCCGATTCTCATTTTCCATCGATGGGTTGCTGCGTTCCTTCCCGATTGGCAGCATGCCGTATCATGTCCAGACCGGCCATCCCGGCAAGCGCTTCAAAGCCGGTTAGCATGCCGGAAGCACCCATGTGGCCGATGCATACCGCCCCGGCGGCATTGCCAATTTTTGCACAATCATCCACGGAAAACCCGCGTACATGGGCGGCGATAAACCCGGAAACAAAAGCATCTCCGGCTCCCGTGGTGTCCACAACGGCGGTTTCATGCGCGGGAAATATTTTTTTCTCCCCTGCATGTGACAACAGGGATCCCTCGCCCCCCAGCTTTATGGCCACGGTCCCGGGGCCCCGATCGTGAAAGAAATCCGCCGCCTTTTTCATGTTCCTTCTGCCGGAAAGGGCCGCGGCTTCGCGCCTGCTGGGCATGAAAAAATCCACGTGGCGCAGGGAAGGCGCCAGTGTATACATGTTCCGCTTGCAGGGGTTCGCCGTAACATCCAGGACAATCTGCATCCCGGCCCGATCCGCCCGCTCGAACAGGCGGGCCATTCCCTCCCCGTCCAGACCCGGCAGATCAAATGCGCTTCCGACATACAGGATATCGTGTTCATGGAGGATGGAATCGGGGATGTCCCCCTCGGCCAGATTGTGGCAGGCCCCCTTGCAGGAAACAAAATTTCTTTCCCCGTTTTCTCGTATGAGCACCGCACTGGTGGAAGTTGCTTCATCCGTCAACAGAAGATGGGAGGCGTCCACGCCGGAAGATCTGATCCCGCCCAGCAGCCACCTGCCCGGCTCGTCGGTGCCGATCCTGCCGACGAGGCTGGTTTTCACCCCCAGGGTGGCCAGATTGACAGCCACATTGTGGGCATCGCCGCCGCCACTCATTTTGATCGATTCGGCGGTGGAGGTGTCCACGCGCAACGTCCTGTGCGAAACGGGTTTGATCAAGATGTCACATACAATCAGCCCGCAGCAGAGTACCCTCACTGTTCGATCACGTTCCTTTCGTTTTTCCCGCGCCCTGGATGTTATGCCCTCCTTCCATGCGGCAAAAGGCGGGGGGGAAAGGGGGCCAAGGTTCTCCTCCGGATGGCATGGCTGCAACGGATCCATGCAAAACTTTGGCAAGTTCTTTCATCTGTTTCTTCTTGATCTAGCCAATCAGAGCATTGCCGTCCGGTTCCGTGAGCATCCTGTCCATCACCACCGCATAGGAGGAGGATTCAAAAATATCTTCAACGGGGTTCAACACTATCTCGACGTCATTTCTGTTGAAAAGCCTGCACCCCTGAAAAACACTGCTCACGACCATGTGGAAATATTTCCGCGCCATGCGCATCCACTTGCACTCGATAACGATGAGCGAAGGATCGTACATGTTGATGATATTGATGATGCACGCGGCCAGGTATCTGACTGCTACCTGAAAGGCATGGTCTGCAGCCGCATCGCCATCCGCAGCTTTCCGCGCAAGATCAAGTATGAATTTATTTTCCAGGGAGCGCCTGCCGAGGACGTTGCCAACCTCCGCATCTTCCAGGGACATCTTTTTCAGGTTGCGGGCATAGTTGCGGATGATGGCATCGTGAGAAGCATAAACTTCCGTACATCCGCGGTTGCCGCAGTTGCAGGGTGGGCCGTCCGGGTCAAGCGAGATATGCCCGACCTCTCCCGCCAGTCCATGGGAACCATGGTAAACCCGGTTGTCCAGGATCACTCCCGCACCGATCCCCTCGTCGATGGCAAGATAAACCATGTTGGGAACATCTCCCCTGTCCTCCGCCTGTGCGGACAACCTCAGGTGCCTCAGATGCGCATAGGTATCTCTTTCCACAAATACGGGCATCCCCAGCTCTTTTTCCAGCATTTCCTTCAGGGGAACATTGCGCCACCGGGGCATATTGGTGAGATTGTAGACAATGCCGTTCCGGCAATCCACACGCCCGGGAACCGCCATGCCGACCCCGAGGATATCTTCCCTGTTTCCGGTGGAGCCGGAGGTGATTTTCCTGATTGCTGCAACGATGCGGGAGAGATCCCGCTCGATCTGCTCCCCTGCATGCAGGGGGAGGACGATGCCTTCCGCCATCTTCCGACCGCATAGATCAAAGATGTCCACGGTAGCCTGCTCGATCTGCAGGGTTACACCCACGATCGTCTTCGATTTGCAGTTGATATTGTAGAGAAGCGCCTTTCTGCCGCCCTTTGAATCCTGCAACCCCTTCTGAACAACGATGTTGCGGCGTTCCAATTCGGCCACCAGGGTATTGACCGTCATACCGGTGAGCCCCACCATTCTGGCTATTTCCGGACGTGATAGATACGGGTTCCCCAGGACAACTTCTATTATTTTCAGCAAATTTTTCTTGCGCATCATGGCGGTGCTGTTCATTTTACTTTCCATTTCGCTCTCCCACCGAATGTCCTCCGATTATACGCTTTTCAAACCGGCGATAAATATGCCATACCGGCCAAGATACAATTTTTCGCCGTCAAGCCGGGCCTCGTAACTCAACAATTCTTCGACCCTCTTCGATCCGTGTAACAGCGCGCATTTTCCGGGTGCCGCCGTGAAATTGAGGAGGACAAGAATTTCTTCCTTCTCATCCCGACGCAGATAACCGAGCAGGCCCTCCGGCAATCCCCGGAGGAATATCAGTTTTCCCCCGCCGAGGGCGCTGTGTTTCTTCCGAAGCCAGATCAACTTCCGGTACCAGTTCAGGAGCGATCCGGGATCATTTTCCTGGGCCTGCACATTGCATTCCCGGTAATCGGGGTTGACGGGAAGCCAGGGTTTCGCCCCGGAGAAACCGGCATGCAAGCCATCGTTCCACTGGACAGGGGTTCGTGCCCAATCCCGTCCGTAGAAGGGCCAATAACGGATACCGACAGGGTCCATCAGATCCTTCTTTTTCATGAAGTAGCTTTTCATGCCGATCTCCTCTCCCATGTAGAGAAAAGGGGTACCGCGTATCGTCAGCAAGAAAGCCGCGGCCACCCTGGCCCGTTCCGTGGCCCATCTCCCCTGCCCAAGGGAAAAACGGGTGATATGGCGGGGTATATCGTGGTTGGAAAAAAAATAACATGGCCACCCCCTGTCGGCAACGAGTTCCTCCCACCTTTCAACCTTTTTTTGAAACGCGGAAGCCCTGAAGGGCGAAAATGCAGCGGAAAAATTGAAAACCATGTGAGGCCCGTCCCGGTCCTCGCCGTAGTAGCGTACAGCTTCCTCGGGATCAAAGTTGTATACCTCGGCGACAAGCATCCTGTCCGGGTATCTGTCCGCAACGAGACGCATTTTCTTCCCGACCTCCACGCTTTCGGGCAGATCCTTGTCGTAAAGATGCTTCTGCATGTCGTAGGGGCGGATACCGATGCAATACGGATTGCTGCGGAAATATTTGTCCTTGTATGGATAATTGAGCACATCGATACGAAAGCCATCGACGCCTTTCTGGAACCAGAAATCGAGGACGTCGAGGATTTCGCGCTCCACCTCGGGATTGCGCCAGTTCAAATCCGGCTGCTCGGGCAAGGAATTATGGTAGTAAAACTGTCCAGTTTTTTTGTCCCAGTCCCAGGCCCGCCCGCCGAAGGCGCCGAGCCAGTTGTTGGGGTATTTCCTGTTCGGGGGCGCATCCTGCCAGATGTACCAATCCCGCCTGGGATTGTCACGCGATGAACGGGATTCGATGAACCAGGGATGCAGATGGGAGGTTACACTGGGCACGATGTCCATGATGATACGGATGTTGCGTTTGTGAGCCTCCCGAAGGAGCTCTTCAAAATCCGCCATCGTGCCGTACTGCGGATCTATGCCGCGAAAATCCATGATGTCGTAGCCGAAGTCGTACTGGGGTGATGGATATACAGGATTCAACCATATGGCGTCAATACCGAGGGATCTTTCCGTACCGTCGTTCAGATAATCAAGTTTGCTGATGATGCCCCGGATATCCCCGACCCCGTCATCACCCGAATCAAGAAAACTGCGCGGATAGATCTGATAAATAACCGCTTCCTTCCACCAGGGTTCTTTCATGGTTTCCACCCCTTCATCCTTATTTTTTTACCCGAAATTTCTGCCTGTTCTCGGAAGGTTATTAAAATACTTTTATAAAGTTTCTTAGTTATACTCTATATTTGCCTTCCCGAAATGTCAAGTTGGTCAAGCGAGGTATGTGTGCCGCTGCAACATTGCCGGAAAAATTTATCCGGCGGCCAGGCGGGCGGACGTTCTGCCTTGAATTGGAGGTGCCATCATCCTGCCGGGACTGCCCACCCTGCCTTGACGGTGCCCGCAGATGCCAGGCCACAGTAAAGAGCAAGAAGGCAGGCGGAGAACGGGGGGGAACAAAAAGGGGAAGAGTTGCAAGGTGCGAATGATATTGCCCCCGAATACTCCGGCACTGCCCCGTTACGAAACAAACTTGCTTATGGCGGTGGCAAAATCAGTGAAAATCTTTGCCACGAATGGTCCTGGAAGTTGGCTCCAGGCCTTGTTTGCGCAGCACCCGCCTGCGCCATTCGTAAAAAATAAACCCCATGATCAGCCAGACGATAAAAAGATAGCAGAAGATGATGCCGATGGGCTTGGACCATAGATCGACCAGCAACATACCGATGGCCAGGATGGTCAGCAGTATCCCCAGGGCCGGTACCGAATACAGCCAGAAACCCTTCAATTTGAAGGGGCTGTCCGCATAAGCTTCGGGTGCACGGCGCGGCAGCAGTATGGCCGCACCCATAACCGGCAGAAAGATGATCATCCCCCCGATGGAGCCGAGGGCGCTGAATGCTTCCAGGTACTCTTCACCGAAAATGATGATCGATCCGCAGGTAATGACGTAGATCATGAGCAAGAACCAGTGCGGGGTTCCAAAACGGCGGTTCACTGCAGTGAGGGCACGCGGAAAAAGACCGTCCGCCGCCATCACCAGGAGCGACTTGGTGCCCCACATGAAACCGGCGTTGAGCGTGGTGATGATCGCCAGCATTCCGCCGCCGAAAACAAAGAAATTGAACATGGGTTTGTTCATGAAAGCGGCAGCCGCCACCGTGAGCGGTTCTCCGGCTGTAGCCGTCCACGGCAACACCCCTGCCGCCGTGATTGCAACCAGCAAGTAGAGCAGGGCAACCGTGGGGATGGAGATCATGAACGCCCGCGGAATAACCCGCCCGGGCTGCTTTATCTCACCGCCGAGCTCGATAATCGCATTTGCCCCGAGGTGAGTAAAGGTAAGCAGGCAGGTAGCAACCAGAAGGCCATAGGCCCCATGGGGTAAAAACGGGGTGAAGTTGGCCGGATCGATATGGGGAAAGCCGATCAGGCCGAACAGAAGAAGGGAGAGGAGCAATATTGCCACGAATATGGCCTGCAAGACAGCCGCTGCGGTGATGCCAAACAGATTTACCAGCAGCAAGATGGTCATGATCGCCACCGCCGTTGGAACGGCAGGCAGTTCGAAAACAGCCTGAAGATATCGCGCCCCGCTGAGGGCCCAGAGGGGAAAAGCACCCACCAGTGTACCGCCCATGAACCCCCATACGCCAAGGAAGGCCGCCCGCGGCGAGAAAAGGCGGCTGGCATACTTGTAATTGCCCCCGGTGGTGGGCAGGGCGGAACCGAGCATGGCCAGCGGAAGCATCATGAAAATAACGGGAATGGCGGCCAGAAGATAAGCCAGGGGCACCGATGGCCCGGTGTGGCCGGTGGCCATGCCGGTCATGACAAATATCCCCGCCCCGATAGTTTGACCGATAGCTATGGCAACCACTTCCCATAAACCAAGTACCCGTTTCAATCCGAATTCACTTTTTCCTGTCATCACTATTCCCCCTTTTCTGCAGTCACTCCGCCGCCTTTGTTTCCGGTATTGTTTCTACATCCCGGCAACCCCGCCTATTGATATTCCAGTTCAACCAGAAGCGGAAAATGGTCCGAGATATAAATGCTACCGGTGTGCATATCGGTGATGATACGATAACTGCTTGCCCGGAAAGAACTTTCATCGGTAAAGATAAAATCAATGGGATGATCGTCATCCGCTTTTCCGTAACCGTTGTAGGTCCGGCCACTGTCCCGCAGGTCCGCGGGGCTCAGATATTTGGCGTCCGCCAGGGAGCGGGAAATCAGGGTATTGTAAACGACACTGCCTTCGGGGGCATTGAAATCACCCATAACGATGGGCGTGCCCTGCGCCTGTTCAGAAATTTCATTGATGAGAAGGGCACTGTTCTGCCTGGCCTGCTCGCCAATGTGGTCAAAATGGGTATTGTAGATGGTAAGGATGCGCCCGGTGTAATGATCCCGCAATTCAACCGTGGAACATATTCTCTTGATACGGGCGTCCCAACCCCGCCCCGGTTTCATCGGATTTTCCCGCAGCCAGAACGTGTCATAGTTCAGCAGCTCGAAACGGGACTTCCTGTAGAATATTGGAGAGCCCTCGTCCACGATTGAAATTCGTAGCATGTTCAGCAAGGTTGGTTCGGGATCCGGATCTCCGATAATTATGTTTCCTCTTTCCCTGTTCAGGCCGGAACGGTAGAGCCCGTAATGATCATATTCATCGCCCAACTGCTCGATCAGGTACCTGTACTGGGGGTGAGTTACCTCCTGAAAACCGATAATGTCGGCATCATAATTTTTTATCAAATCAACCATATGTTCCCGGCGATTGGTCCAGTAATGCGCCACGTCGCTTTCTCTGGTGATAAGCCTGATGTTGTAACTCATCACCTTGATGCCGGTGTCTTCTTCCTGGATGTGCTCGGGTACTGCCAGACTGTCCATCCCCATGACCGGGTTCTCCGTCAAGGGGATCCCGGCATAGATGACCCCGTAAGCCACCACCCCCACCAATGCCAGTAGCAGAAGAACAACCAGCAGCCCCTTCGCCACTTTCTTGAACATGTTATCCCTCCTTGCAGAGTTGTCGCCAGAACTTTTTTTTGCCACCATCTGTTTCCTGTTACTATACATTATAGCAGATCAAAAACCCTTCAAGCTGCCATCCGCTTTTGCCGATATGCCGTACCGGGAAAAGATAAAATATTTTTTATATGTTGGCTTGGCGACCGGGCCGTTCATGGGTGCTTACTCTGTGCCGCTGCCGTCAATATACCTGTACGGGGAAAAGATAAAAGCCAGGAACCAGTTTATGGCGATGGTAAGGTGTATACGAGGAGGGGATTCTTCAGGAACTGAAGCTCTCTTTTGTGGGTATGCGAAAATATAAAACCTAGGAATCAGTTTCCCTCCCCTGAGTAAGTGGTATTAACAAGGGTTTTCTCGACCGCCTACGTTTGCTTTTTCTTTTTTTATATGTTGGCTTGGCGACTTGGCCAGGGGAAAACAGGAACCAGCTTATGGCAGTGGTGGGGTATGTACGAGGAGGGGATTCTTCGGTCGCCCCAAAAAACAGGGCTCCCTCAGAATGACAGGTACTACACTGTCACATCACGTCGGCAATCCCGTTTCGCTTCCTCGCCTTCACCGGCTATGGCAGCCATTCACTCCATGTCGCTGACGCCAACATATCCGTACGGGGGAAAAACAGAAGCCTAGGAACCAGTTTATGGCGATGGTAAAGTGTTTACGAGGAGGGGATTCTTCGCTCGCCTGCGGCGACCTCCCCCCTGTCATTCCGAGCAAGCGGTCTTTTGCAGTTCGCAGGCGTTATGCTGTTATACAATGCTAGCAGGAAAATCGCCCCCTGGTCGGTAAGGATAGCGCCGCGAGGAATCTCGGGCGATGGAATACAGTGCGCTTTACGAATGCGCTAGTGATGTAGCGTGAGTTTCTCCGGTGATTATGGCAATGCTGAGGGTGAAAATGTCTTGTTCCAACGAAGGAAAACAGGATCAGGGTTTTCTGATCAGACGGTCAACTTTGCGGGCATAGAGATCGGTGAGCGAGGCGGATATCTCCTCGTCGAATCCCTCACCGTAAATATTGTAGGCGGGTTTTTCCGGATGCGGCAGAACCAGTGCCCATCCCTCGGGATGATGAACCTTCAGGCCATCGATCATCTCGGTCCTCTTGCCGGCGGTTTCTTCTATGAGCATGCGCATGACGCGGCCTTTCTCCTCCCATGGACAGGGAACCTGTTTCTCCAGCAGGTATATGTCCGGTATCTCCGTGAGCAGTGTGGAAAGGTTGGTTTCCTGGAGAGCCATGAATTCAAGAAGGTAAACAAGAGCACCGATACAGTCCAGATTCAGCGAAAGAGAGGAAAACCCTTCAAGATGTTGGCCTTTTTCCTGCTGCAGCGCATTCATCTGGTATGAAGGGGCGGTGCGCGTGCGCAATACCTTCCCCTGATAGCGGGCCGCAAGTTTTTCGATGACCCCCGAAGCATTGACCGGAACAGCCACGGTTTCCCCCTTGCGCATGCGGAAAAGAAGCAGCGAAATGAGAGCCTTGTAAAGTTCTCCTTCCACGACACGGCCTCGTTCATCGAACAACATCATTTCCTCGGCACCGGGATCAAAGATTACCCCCAGGGTAGCCGATATCTGCCTCACAGCCGTGGCCACTTCCTGCCGGTAGTGGCGGAGCGCCTCCAACGAGCACGGTTCCTCATGAAGCGGCACGTTGGGATTCAGAGAAATTACCCGGCAACGCAGTTCCCGGAGCAGGGGAAAAAGAGCCCTCTCGACAAGCGGCGGGGAGTAACCGATCACGATACGAAACCCGGTCCGACCGATGCTTTCCCGATCCACTCTTTTCAGTATCCCCTTCCGATATTGCGGCAGAGGATCGGGCAGACGCGCGGGTTTCTTGATGGAGATGCCCGAACAACGCGGAAAATCGTCACGGAAATAAAGTTGTTCTACATTTCTTTCCTCCCCGCGGGAAAGATCCAGGCCCCTGCCATCCATGAACTTGAACAGTATTACCGGGGGGTCGGTGTCGGCAAAGCGGACAAAGACGCCCCCGCCGATTCCCATTTCCACGATCTGGCGGCGCAGAATGGGGATAATTGTCTCACCGAGATCAAAAACTTCTGCCCCCGCGGAAGCAATCCCGGCTGACAAAGCCTGTTTGAACATGTGCGTGGCTCCGTAGGCATCGCCTCCGATGGCGATACTGCCTCCTTCAAGAAACGATGCAAAGGCAGCCCCGAGCCTGGCGGCCGATTCGGGGAAAAATTTGTGATTTATCTCACCGCGGACGCCGTCAAAGCCGAACAAACTCCGCAGTCCCCTGGTTCCCCAGATAAGGTTTTCCCGGAGAGTGCTGCCGTTTTCAACCCGTTTTTCCGGCCATATTTTCACCTCGGGTTTGATCACCGCACCTTCTTCAACCGTGCTTCTCTTGCCGATGACCGCGCCCTCGTAGACCTGAACCGAGGGCTCGAGGTGAACGGAACTGCAGAGGATGGCCCCCCTTACCACGCTTTTCTTCCCCAGGCTGACCCCGTTCCAGGCAATACATCTCTTCGCCGAGGCCTGCTCCCCGATGAAATTCCCGGAGCCGAAGATCGATTCCTGAACGGATGCCCGGGCCTCGATCACGCTATCCCTGCCAATATAGACAGGAGGAACGATTTTTGCATGGGGATGCAGCAGAACCCCCTCTTCCAGCCAGACCCCTTTCTCCGCTTCCCGGGCGGCCAGGCGAAGGGCAACCTTGCCCCCCAGGATATCCCGATGGGCCTGGCTGTACTGTTCCAGATTGCCGATATCACACCAGTATCCGGGCAGAACACAACCAAACAGAGGTTCCTTGCGTTCCAGCAAGATGGGAAAAAGATCCTTGCTGAAGTCAAACATTTTTCCCGGTTCAATCAGATCGAGGACTTCGGGTTCCAGGATATAGATTCCCGTGTTGGCCGTATCGCTGAACACCTCACCCCACCCCGGTTTTTCCACGAACCTGGTGATGCGTCCATCATCGGCAGTGATGACGATACCATATTCAAGGGGGGTGTTCACGGATGTAAGAATCAAAGTGGCCATGGCCCCCTTGCGGTGATGAAATTCTACCGCGGCTGAGAGGTCAAAATCTGTCAGCGCATCGCCACTGATGACCATGAAGGTTTCGTCAAGAAAAGCTGCGGCATTCTTGACACTGCCGGCGGTGCCAAGCGGTTCTTCTTCAATATAGTAATGCATGTTGAGCCCGAATCGGCTCCCATCTCCCAGCGCATCTTCAATTTCACCGGGCAGATACTGGAGGGTGGCCGCCACCTCCCTGAATCCATGCAGATAAAGGAGTTCCAGTGTGTATTCCATCAATGGCCGATTCATGACCGGCACCATGGGCTTGGGAAGGGCACAGGTTAGCGGGCGCAGGCGGGATCCGCTGCCTCCGGCCATCACTATTGCTTTCAAAGATAATCACACCTTCGGTTTGATATACTGCTCTGGCAGTGGCAGTTGTGTATCCATCATTAGGTTGGGTATTACAGGGCAAATTATTCACCGCCCGGCTTTACTTTCATGAACGGAAGCATTCAAGGAAGTCTTCACATATTCATCCTTTTTACTTTTTTTCAATTCTTCTTTCCAGATACGGGCTTCCGGCGTGGATATCACCTCACGGTAAACAGCGATGGTGTCCCGGGCAATGCTTTTCCAGGAAAATTGGTGATGGAGATCAAAAAGAGCTTTCCGGGCAAGTTTTTCGGCCAGATCCGGGGAGGAGAGCAATGTCCCGATTTGCCGGGCCAGCGAAGCGGGGTCGCCGGGAACTGCCTTGAGTCCATTTTCACCATGTTTCACGGTCTCCCGGAACCCGCCCACATCACCCACAACCACCGGGGTACCGGCGGCCATGGCTTCCAGGGCGACGATGCCAAACGGCTCGTAAAAGCTGGGGAAGACAGCAGCCGTGGACCAGTGATAGAGCTGGTTGCGCGTATAATCATCGATATAACCGGCAAAGATTACATGCTGATCCAATCCCTGGATGGCCGCCTGGCGTTGCAACTCCTCCTCGTACGGCCCGGTTCCGGCGATGACCACCCTGGCATCGGGGCATTGCTCCCGTACCAGTGGAAGCGCTCTCAGCAAAACCTGAACGCCCTTTTCCTGGACGAGGCGCCCCACATAAAATATTATCTTCTCGCCGTGCGGAGCAAAACGTTCACGGATGGAGTTGTCCGGGCTTGAAATTTGAAAGGATTCCGGGCTCACGCCGTTGGGGATGATCTCGATCTTGTCACGGGGAGTCTGAAATACGGTCGCCAGTTCCTCTTCCATGTACTGGCTGCAGCATATTGTTTTCCAGGAGTCATATATCAATTGCCATTCGACTTCACCGATGTATTTCTGTTCCTCGGTGAAGAGTCCTCCGTTGCGCCCATGTTCGGTAGCATGGATGGTGGCGATCAGGGGAAGATGGTAGATGTTCTTGAGCCCGCGGCCGGCATATGCCGCAAGCCAATCGTGGGCATGAATGATATCAAATCCACCGGTGCGGTTGTTCAGGGACACCCCTTTTTCCAGCATGGCCAGATTGAGCTGCTGAACCCAGGTTATGAAGTTCAGTTGCCTTCCGGGGTACGGTTCAACACGATGCACGATAACTCCATCAACGATCTCCGCCGAAGGTGAAGACGAAGCCGTGGTGATCACCTCCACGTTCATCCCCTCCCCGGCCATCGCCCGGGAAAGTTCATAGACATGCTGGGAAAGCCCCCCCACGGAAAACGGGGGGAATTCCCAGGAAAGCATCAGTATTTGCATTGGAAACTACCTCCCTGATTTGAATCGTACAGTTTCTATTATTACCCTGAAAATAACAAACTATTAACCCCCGCCCGTTACCCGGCTTCAAGCATCGTCTTCTGCCAGAGCGAGCGTCCATCAGTCCGTATGATCACGGCACCATGGATGTCATTGCGGTACGTGATCACTCCCGATTCCTCGAGGGCCTTTATCGTGGCGGGGTGGGGATGGCCGAAGGAATTCCTGCCGACCTGGATGATCGCCACCTGGGGCGAGACCTTTTTCAGGAAAGGAACTGCAGGTTCAAGGTTGCCTCCGTGATGTGGGTACTGAAGCACCCGGGCCGATATGTCCATACCCGAGGCGAGCAGGTCCGTCACCGCTTCTCCCTCGATGTCTCCGGTAAAAAGAAAGGAAACCTCCCCATAGGTGGCGCGCAGAACGATGGAATTGTTGTTCAGGTCGCAGCCGGTACCGCTGAAAAGCTGCTGCGGAGGGGAGACAACCTCCATGAACAGTCCCTTGCAGGGATTCCATGAAGCGCCGACATGTATTTCCCGCGGCTCCAGGCCCTTTTCCCGCACAAGTTCCAGGAATTGTTCGTAATAAGCGGATTCCCCCGGCACGGGAGACACCAGGACATCTCCGAGAGGCAGACTATCGACCACGGCAAAAAGGCCGCCAAAATGATCTTCATGGGGGTGAGTGACGACCAGAAGATCTATTTTTTTAACTCCCCTGTGGCGCAAAAAAGGCAACAGAACTTTTTCTCCGATCTGTCCCTTGCGGGATGGGTCCGTGTAAGCCGGTTCCCCGCCTCCATCGATCAGCATGGTGAAGCCGCGGGAAGTTTCAAGAAGGGCGGCGGCTCCCTGGCCGACGTCGACAAAATGGACGGTCAAGCCGGGCATGGAGGGATTGATAAAAATCCCCGTCCAGACCAGCAGGGTAACAATCAGAAGGATGATGATGACAATGCGGCCGGTTTCCCGCCCACCGAAGCTCCTTTTACAACGGGACACAATGCTGGAAAGATATCTTCCGATCACGGCCATATTCAGAGTATTTTCCATCTTCCCGCCCCCGGCAGTTTCAGGAATCTCACCTACCAGACGGAGATGATGGCCATAAGCTTTGACCAGCAGGGCCAGGCCCAGATAATACAGTAGCAAGAACGGCAATCCCGGCCTGACCTCGATATTCACCCAGGGAGCCTCGGCCAGGTACGAGACACGCAGGATATATGTCAGCAGGGGCAGATTGGCGGAAAGGAGGATGGAAGATAGAAAAGGCCAGAACAGATAGGTCAGGCCGCCAACGATGCCGAAGCCGACTACCAGGGCCATCACCGGCAACATCAGAATGTTGAAAAACAGGGCCGCCAGCGGAAGTTGACCAAAATAATATGCTCCCAGGAAAAGAACGCCGATCTGGGCGGCAAGGGTAACCGCCGCGAGCTGCCCGATGCCAAACGGAATGCGAAAAAAAATTTCACGGTAAAGAATGGGATAGAGGTAATAGAGCGCCAGGGTGGCCACGTAGGACAGCTGGAACCCCACGGTGAAAAGCAGCAACGGGTTGTAAACGAGGGTGATGAGAGCGGCCAGGGCAACTGCCGAGGGAAAATCTTTCTCCCTGCCGAGAAGCAGAGCCGCAAACCCCATGCTCAGCATCACCGCTGCCCGCAAGGCGGCAGGCCTCATCCCTGTCAGGTAGGCATATCCAAAGATCAGAATGATGGAGAGGAGAACGGCCAGCGGCCCCCCGGGTTTCAATTTTATCAGCCGCCAGAGTCCAAGGATCAATGCGGCCACAAGGCCCACGTGCAGGCCGGAGACGGCCATGAGATGATTGGTGCCGGAACGTCTGAAATTTTCCTCCACATCCGCGGGCAGGCTTTCGCGCCGACCGAAAAGGATGGCTTCAAGCAGCTCGGCCTGGGGAGAGGGGAGGTTGCTTTCAAGCCCCGCAATCATGCGGGAACGTAAGGTAAAAGCGGCCTTTGCCAGGCGGTTGGGAGTCCCCTCCCCCAGAAAAGTGACCTGGCGGGGCTGCAGATACATCAACAGGTCTACCCCCTGCGCACGCAAGTAAAAGCGGTAATCAAAACCGCCGGGGTTGCGTCTCCCTTTCGGCTCTACAATCTCTCCTTCCAGGCGCAGCCGTTCACCATAACGGTAGACCGTCCCATCCTTGCCATCATAGATCCGGATTAGCAGATAACCTCCTGCACGCTGTTCCCCCTCATCTGTCACCAGCAGCTCCGGGCGGAACCGGTAAGTGGTGTATCCCTCCTCCCGGCATGGCTCTTCCACGATGATACCCTCCACGGTGACGGGAAGGCCACGATGGGCAGCAAGGCCGTCATCGGGTGGGGCCGCGGCCAGCCAGAATGCAGCCGCACCGGTCAGGAAAACCACCAGAATCACTGCCATCATGAAGAGGGGAACGGGGATCATCCGCCAGAGATAAGCCCCCACGATGACGACCATGAAAATCGAGAGCAGCAGGCAAACCCCCGGGGGATCTTCCAGCAGCAACGAAGCCGTTATTATTCCACAAATATAAGAAAGGGCAATGGTCACCAGGGGACGGGTCATCATCTTTTTTCTCCACCACCCATGTTGCAAGAATGAGCCGTGGCATGAACCGGACTCTTCAGGAATATAGTAACATAGTTGTTATTTTATTGTAATTGGCCCCCTCAAGCAAGGGGTGTTGAGTCCCGGGAATCACAGCAGGGCGATCAACGGGATGCAGGATCGGGGATTGGCATTCCGCGACCATTCCACGGTATGGCCTCCCTGTTCCCTGTCCATAAAATGATTGCAGGGATGGGATATGGTGTCGATATTCAGTCTGTTCTTTTCAATATGCTGTTCATGATCGTTCCGGGGAAAACCGCGGACTCACGGCACGCCGTACCGGGAAAGAGTGAAATTCGGAAACGGGGAATAAACTGATCCGGCCTGGTTAATAACTAATTACCAGGATGAGATCAGCCCGAAATCGGGCAACCGGCAAAGCCGGGCATCGGATCCTCGTCAAACACAGGAAGGAGGAATCAATGATGACGGAAGCAACGGTTCAAGCCCTGGAAGGATTGAGGGATCTTGCCACGATCAAGTGGTATATCATCCCCCTGCTGCTGGTTGTATTCTATATCTACTCGCAGGAAATCAACAAAGCCAGAAGGACCGGTAACTGGGATCCAATTTTTGCGGCGCTCACGGTCCTTGGACTGGATTTTCTCAATGAAACCTGGAACGGCTGGGTAATGGCCCTGACTGGGTATTCCGCTTTCTGGACAACCCCCGGACCCACGGCTTTCAGGGTGTTTGTGGGCTGGAATATCGAGATCATCTTCATGTTCTCCCTGGCCGGTTTTGTTTACTATTATCTGATGTCCGAAAAAAGGGACGAGAAAATACTGGGGCTCAGGGAAAAATGGTTTTACGCCATTGTCGGTACCCTCATTGCTGTTTTTGTTGAATGCCTGCTGAACATCGGCGGCCACCTCGTCTGGGAATACCCCTGGTGGGAACTCTCCTTCAAAGGTATCTGGTTGATACTGATCATCGGTTATTTTTATTTCTTTGCCGGAGCGGCGATTGTAATTGACCTGAAAAACGTCAGGCAAAAAGTTACTTTCGTCTCCTTCGTATACCTGATCCCCATCATCCTGAATATAATCGGTTTTGGTTTTCTCAACCTGATGTACTGATAACGGGATCGGGCGGCAGACTAGAAACCATCAAAAAAATGGGGCCCTCCCTTCTATTGAAGGGGGGGCCGATTACCTGTTATCGGGTAATCCCTGCTTCTCTACTCTCAAAGAAAATCGGGAATCATTTCGGAACAACGGAGGAACGGATAACCGCCATTCCGGGCAGGATCGTTATCCCAGATGGAGATAAAATCCCATCCGGGGTAAATCTCTTCCGGATCGTAGGGGTAGGGGGGGGTCATCTCTACAGTGGAACGCCCCTCCCCGCCGGCTGAAATCTCCAGCCCGGTTGTATCCCGGTCATAGTAACTGTTTTCCACACTCTCTCCCGAATCCTCCGCCAGGCCGATGAGCCCGCCCAGATTTTCAAGGCCTTCCACCGCTCCGGCAGCATAGCAATTTTCAACCGTCCCCATGAAATGGTGACCTATCAGGCCGCCGGTTGTGCTGTCCCCTTCGACGTGGCTGAAAGAGTAACTGTCAGCGACATTATTGCCATTCACCCCCACAAGCCCGCCCGTTGCCGCGAAGTAACCTTCGGTTTCACAGTCCGTATTTGTCACATCTCCACAGGAAAAACACTCCTCTATACTGCCGATATTGATGGCAACCATGCCACCGACAACCTCGTACCCGCGGACTTCACCTTGCGCGGAGCTACAGGAAATTTCGCCGATGTTGCCGGCGACAAAACCACCGGCACGGCCTCCCAGCATCATGGCCAGCTCGGGGGGATAATCATCATAGTTCAACGGGATCTGCGGATCGGTTCCCACCACTCGGCCCGATGCACTGCTGCAGTAGATCTCGCTGAACCAATGGATCCCCGCGAACCCCCCTACATAATACGGGCCGTGGACATCAGCATGGCTCCAGCAGTCTGCAATGTCACCATTGATATTCGATCCCACAAGCCCACCGGCGATCACACCACCGGTCACGAGTCCTTCAGCATAACTGTAATCGGAAACCTGGCCACCGATAACCAGGCCGGCCAGGCCACCGACACCGGGAATGTCCAGGTATTGCCCATCATAAAGCCCCTGGGGTGCGATGACAGGAAGGGATTCCACGCTCCCGTCAAAAATTATTTCCCCCGGGTTCAGCAGGTTATTCAGGAATTCAAAGGTATTATCGGTGCCGATGACCTCCGCGGTAGCATAACAGCGCCGTACAATCCCGCCAAAACCCAGATTGGCACCGACCAGGCCACCGACATCGTGAACTCCCGTGACCCTGGTCATGCCGTTTTCCGCAGATTCAAAACCGGCATGGCAGGCGTTGATACTGCCAACGTTTACACCCACCAGGCCGCCGACCATCTTGTAACCGCTGATCTCCGTGCCGCGGGCATGGCTCCTCAAAATGGTTCCACTGTTAGCCCCGGCCAGGCCGCCGGCTCCGGTAAGAACAAAACAATTGTCGGTGTCTATTTCGGCAACTGTAGCAGAGGAGGAACTGTCCCCGATCCACCCTTCATTGTAACCCACCAGGCCGCCCACAAATATCGGGGCAACAACTTCACCATCGGCAGAACTGTCGTTGATGGCACCTTCATTTGAACCAACAAGGCCGCCGGTTCCATACATCTCGGCTTCAAATTCCCCGGGATCCCCTGCCCATGATTGCCGCACGGAAGCCTCGACATGGCTGGCGTCTATCTCCCCATCGGAAGCATTGTAGCCCACCAGGCCGCCTACTTTGATCAGACCCGAAATCTGCCCCGCGGCATGACAGTTGCTGATCTTGCCTTTGTTGTACCCGGCCAGAGCAGCGGCGGCCAGGCCCCCGTTTACATCCACGTCCTCGAGGATGATCTCCGTCAGAACAGAATCGGAAGCAACATAGCCGAACAATCCGGCGACCCCCTCATCGTCATTGTCAATCGTCAGGTTCTTGATCCTGTATCCGTTGCCGTGATAGGAACCCGTGAAGGGATGGGTGAACTCCTGATAGTGTTCATCATAGAAGCCGCCGATGGGTTCCCAACCATCTCCTTCATTGTAGGGTGCCATCCCCAGATCTATGTCGGCACACTGCAGGTAATGCTTGTCCAGGCCGCCTTCATATTCACCTTCATAGATGGTACCGGCACCGAAGATCCCGGGCCCCCTTTCACGGATCTGATCAAGCTCCCCGGCGGATGCCACGGGTACAAGATGTTCCGGAAAAAAGACGGCCACAAAATGAACATCCCCGGCGGGCATGGTGTATTCCATCGTTGCATCCCTGGATATTATTTCTTCCTCCACGGCCCACCCGATAAAAACAAAACCTTCGGCAGGCAATGCCTTCAGGGTGGGTGTCGCCCCTTCTTCATACCGTCCACATCCCTCGACCGCTCCGCCTTCCGGTGGCGAAGAGGATGCCCCCAGATTGTAAGTGAGCAGCAAAAAATGGGCGGTGATCTCCGTATCCTCTGCCGGCATCGTGAAGTCGATGCTTTTTTCCATGCTGATAAATTCCTGCCCCGAAGTCCACCCGGTAAACATGTAGCGTTGCGCCGGAATGGATACAAGATTGAAAACACTGCCCGGTTCGCCGAGCGTCCCCGAGATTTTCACCCCGCCGCCTCCATCGGGGTTGACATTGACGAGCAGGGTGCCGATGGCAACACCCCGTTCAACCAACAGGCTTTCACCCAGAATGATCCGGCCGTTTATATTGATTTCTTTTACAGTCGTTCTTTCCACTACCTGGCGGAGTGCCATCTCCGTCGAGACGAGGGCCGGATCAACCGGGATAAAATCCGGGATCAAATTTGCCGCCATCCGCAAAACCATGATCGCATCCCTGACATTTATAACCCCATCAAGATTTACATCCGCCCTCTGTAAAAAATCCTGGTCATCCTGAAGATATAATTTAACTATATGTCGCAAGATCATTACGGCATCCTGTATCTCGATACGGCCATTGTTATTCAAATCTCCGAAATAAACCGGGGGGTTGTCGTGAGGAATTGTTTCCCCCCCTTCCGTCGGCGAGAGGCAGCTATCTGTGGACGCCGCTCCTGCAATAGCGCCCTGCCCGCAAAACAGCAGGATAACAAGCAACATCAGGGCTATTTTACCGATATTATATTTCACGGTCAGATCCCTCCAGATACAAGTGATTTTTAGATATACAAAACTACCGGATATGATTCCGGTTTACCTTCATTATTCTATTTTGGGGCTGATAATCCTTTATAAAAGCAAAAATAACAAGCAGGCTGCTACCCGACATGTTTGCCCTTGCCCGAGATTCCTCGCGGCGCTATTTTTTTATTCCGGTGTTACCGTTTCTACATCATTATTCTCTATAGCTTCATGTTGGTGTTCTTGTTAAACGCCGCTTGCTCTGAATGACAACGTAAAAGCATTCCTCATTACCCATCGTAGGGAAAAGATGCAGTACTACCTGTCATTCTGAGGGAGCCCTGTTCTTCAGGGCGACCGAAAAATCCCCTTCTCGTAAACACCTTACCATCGCCATAAACTGGTTCCTAGGCTTCTGTCTTTTCCCCGTACGGATATGTTGGCGTCAGCGACATGGAGTGAGTGGTTGCCATAGCCGGTGAAGGCGAGGAAGCGAAACGGGACTGCCGACGTGATGTGACAGTGCATTGCCTGTCCATTCTGAGGGAGCCCTGCTTTTGGGGCGACCGAAGAATCCCCTCCTCATATACTCCTTACCCTGCTGCCAGAGAAAGAAAACGCCCTACCTGTCAGATTCCACGCTGCGCTATGCCCACCGAAAAAGTCCCGCGTTTCTGCATCACCATCCCCCGAACATAACGCCTTCATACTTGCAGAACACCGCTTGCTCTGAATGACAACGTAAAAGCCCTGACGGCTGGAGTAAAATGTTGCAATGTCAGCACCGTCACGGGCAAGCACAACGCTTCCCTATCGCCCGAGATTCCACGCTACGCTATCCTTGCCAACTGGGGGCCGGCATTCTTGCAACCGTTTACCCGAAACCCAACGCCTGCATAACGCAAAACACCGCTTGCTCTGAATGACAACGTAAAAGCATTCCTCATTACCCATCGTAGGGAAAAGATGCAGTACTACCTGTCATTCTGAGGGAGCCCTGTTTTTCAGGGCGACCGAAGAATCCCCTTCTCGTAAACACCTTACCATCGCCATAAACTGGTTCCTAGGCTTCTATCTTTCCCCGTACCGATATGTTGGCGTCAGCGGCATGGACATGATGATGCCGAGGGCCGGTCTGAAGGAATATGAAACTTCAAGAAGGGGTCGTTGCAGAGTAACACAGGATGGCTGCCGGGCGGAGCTCCGGCAGCCATCTCGCTATCCATGCCTTCCGTTTATGCAACTGGCTTTGATCTTCCCCTCACCGACAGGCCAGCTAGACCAACAAGGAAATCCCCGGCAGGGGAAACTGCATATCATGGATCTAATGGGCCTCCCAGTGGAATACAGTCATGTTACGTTTTTCATCTATCAACAATGCAATGCCATGATTCCCCTCTTCAAGGTCGAAGGGCTCTGCCCACACTTCACCGCCCTCTCCCCCGCTGACGGAGAAGTTGGCCAGCCAGTCACCATTCTGGTTCGCCTGCACGTTGCGACGTGGAAATTCGTGAAAGGGCCGCTCTCCAACAAAGACAATGACCTCCACCCATTCCCCGGGTCCAGCCTTGCCAGATATCGTGTCATCTTCCACGTCGGTATCGGTTACTTCGATGAAGGAGATCTCGTACTCCACCCTGCAGCCGCCACCTTCAGCGGTTATCGTGTAACCGGGTAAGATCTCCACTTCTTCCAGATCCCCGGCTTTTAATTCAAAATCACCACCGTCGCCAGTCTCGAAAACATTTTCGTATATTTCATTTTCCTCACCGTCGGTTATGATCACGTTGATCTCGGTGTAGGCAGGCCAATCATGACCTTTGATCTGGGCATGGTTGATGGTTACCTCGAGGAACGGGCTGGGAATCCACCAGTTGAATATAGTCGCGTTCCGGTCTTCATCCCTCAACACTGCACAGCCATCATCCCCCTCTTCAAGGTCAAAGGGTTCTGCCCACAATTCATCGCCCTCTCCCTCCCTGACGGAGAAGTCGGCCAGCCAGTCACCATTCTGGTTCGCCTGCACGTTGCGACGTGGATATTCGTGAAAGGGCCGATCATCAACAAAGACAATGACCTCCACCCATTCCCCGGGTCCGGCCTGGCCAGATATCGTGTCATCTTCCACGTTGGGATCGGTTACTTCGATGAAGGAGGTCTCGAACTCCACCCTGCAGCCGCCGCCTTCAGCGGTTATCGTGTAACCGGGTAAGATCTCCACTCCTTCCAGATCCCATTGTCCTATATGAAAATTACCATGGTTGTCAGTCTCGTAATCGTTCTTGAATTTTTCATTTTCCTCTTCGTCGGTTATGATCACGTTGATCTCGGTGTTGGCAGGCCAATCACGGCCTTCGATCGGGCCATGGTTGATGGTTACCTCCAGGAACGGATCCGGCACGAACCAATCGATGCAGGTACAATCATCATCTTCATCGGGTTGGCAAACACTGCCCCGGTCTCCGGGCTCAATATCATGGGCTCTATCCCAGGGCTCTTCTCCGACATCTTGCGAAAAGTCAGCAACCCAGTTGCCTTCCTCATCAGCGATGACCATACGGCTGGAACCGGGCCCCTCTTCGGCATAGATGTCCACACGCACGATAATGCCCGGTGCGGCGGTGCCGGAAATGATGTCGTTATCGACATCCACCAGATCAACTTCCAGGGCAGTCACCACATGAACTTTCGTTATTTTCGTACCGGTAATGGTAACAATATCCCCGACTTCGATATCCAATCCCTCATCATCCAGGTGGAAGAAACCCCAGTCGTCGGTGTTCAAGGTTTCCTGATATTGTGGTTCATTCTCGGGGCCAATTCTGATGTCAAGCGTCTCATTGGGTAGCCAGTTATGCCCCCAGATCCGGTTTTCCACCGGATTAACGCTGAAAGCCGGGCGATCCAGATCTTGCGAGAATACACGGATTTCGGCAAGAAGATCACCTTCGCCCGTATGCCCGTCGGCAACCACGGTTACAGTAGCAACCTTGTATTTCTTTCCGCCTGAACCCCAGTGATCCAGCCATTCATCTTGGCTGATATTGAGGTTTCCTTCAATAACAACCCGGACACGGCTCGGATCATGATCGGGTATGATTTCTTTTACATCAAGACCCTCGAACACACCGCCAAGCAAAATGTCCGTCAGCTGAAGATCATCGAATTCACTATATCCCAGCTCCAGTTCAAAGGTTCTATTGAAGAACACGTCGTTTTCACCATCATAGACATCTACCCAAATATGGTCGTCAAACGCACGCAGCGGGTCAGGCGGCGGAGAGACCCAGACGCTGGCAGTGAGATCTTCGTCGCCGCTGTGGCCGGAAGCCAGCAGGGTGATAGTGCCCTCGGGGTCTTGATGCAATTGATCCCAGAGCTCATGCCACTGTTCCTCGCTGATGTTCAGTTTCCCGCTGAGGGTGAACGAGAGGCGATAGGGGTCGATGATGTTCACGGAGCCGATTTCCAGATCCGCATCGTAACCCTCGCCATCGGCGAAGATACCGCCCAAAGAAAGATCCTCCGGCCCGACCTGGCTATCGAATTCCCCATCTCCCAGTTCCAGTTCAAAGGTTTCGTCGATGAAAACATCGTTTTCGCCGTCATATACGGGAACAAAGATACGATCGGGATTTGCACGCAGCGGGTCAGGCGGCGGAGAGACCCGGACGCGGGCGGTGAGATCTTCATCGCCGCTGTGGCCGGAAGCCAGCAGGGTGATGGTGCCCTCGGGGTCCTGATGCCATTGATTCCACAGCTCATACCACTGTTCCTGACTGATGTTCAGTGTCCCGCTGAGGGTGAACGAGAGGCGATAGGGTTCGATGATGTCCACGGAGCCGATTGCCAGATCCGCATCGTAACTCCCGTCGGTGAAGATGCCGCCCAAAGAAAGATCCTCCGGCCCGACCTGGCTATCGAATTCCCCATCTCCCAGTTCCAGTTCAAAGGTTTCATCGATGGATACATCGTTTTCGCCGTCATATACGGGAACAAAGATATGATCCGGATGCGCACGCAGCGGGTCAGGCGGCGGAGAGACCCAGATGCGGGCAGTGAGGGGGGCATCACCGGTATAGCCCGAAGGCGATAACGTGATGGTACCCTCGGGGTCCTGATGCCACTGGCCCCAGAACTGATGCCACTGTTCCTCGCTGATGTTCAGTGTCCCGCTGAGGGTGAACGAGAGGCGGTGGGGTTCGATGATGTCCACGGAGTCGATTGCCAGATCCGCATCGTAACTCCCGTCGGTGAAGATGCCTCCCAAAGAAAGATCCGCCGGCCCGATTTGATCATTGAATTCCCCATCTCCCAGTTCCAGTTCAAAGGTTTCGTCGATGGAAACATCGTTTTCGCCGTCATATACGGGAACAAAGATACGATCGGGATGCGCACGCAGCGGGTCAGGCGGCTGAGAGACCCAGACGCTGGCAATGAGATCTTCATCGCCGCTGTGGCCGGAAGCCAGCAGGGTGATGGTGCCCACGGGGTCCTGATGCCATTGATCCCAGAACTGATGCCACTGTTCCTCGCTGATGTTCAGTGTCCCGGTGAGGGTGAACGAGGCCACGGAGGGGTTGACGATATCGATCTTGACATTCTCCACCTGCAACGCGGCGTAACCCTCGCCATCGGCGAAGATGCCGCCCAGTGCAAAATCACTTTCATCCAGGTTTTCAACAAAGGTTCCGAAACCAAGACCCACCCTGAATTGTTCGTTGATCGCAACATCGGGCCCACTCTCATCGTAAACGGGGACGTGCAGATGTCCCGGATTGATCCAGATCGGGTCGAGTTCCTCTCGCAGAGCAACCGCGGCCGAAACATCACCGTCGTCATAATCATGTCCGCTTGCCAGGGCGATGATCGTGCCCGTGGCATAATGACCGTCATCATCCCAATCAAACCCGCCCCATTCTTCGGGACGTATATTGAGGTATCCTTCCACCGTCACCCGAGCCAGATTGGCATCTTCCTGGTCACGTTCTGCAGATGCAATGTCCAGCGACGCATCGCCCCATTCAGCAAAGATGCCGCCCAGTGCAAAATCGCTTTCGGAAAGTTCCTCATTGAAATCCCCGCAATTGAGCGTCAACGTGAAAGTCTGATTGAATTCAACATCCCCAGGGCCTCCGTCTTCAAATGAACGCACATAAATCTCCAGCGGATCGATATCCATGGCCATCTCGGTGCTGAAACCCCAGGAAACTTCCTGGGTGGATGGGAGCTCTGTCTCCGCGCTTTCTACCGTACCATACGGGATCAGCACACGATAATCCGTGCCAAAATCCAACCCTTCATGAGGTTCTATGAACAGAACCTCGTTGTTGATAAGGCCGGTTACCGTCATCGGCTCCCAGTTATCCGTAACGGGATCAAAATATTCCATCATGATCCCGCTGCCGTCTGTTACAAAATTTATGCGCATATCATAAGTTACCTTTATCTCGCTATCCACCCTGACATTCCGGGCTCCATCTACCGGGCATTTCTCCAGAGGCAGCGGGCCCATGGTGATCTTCCCGGAAGGATCGTAACTGCCTTGCAACTGTATTTCCCTGTCCACCTCGAAGTAACGGGCAAGTTCATCCGCCGCTCCGGCAGCCTGCAGCCAGACCTCTATTCTTCCCGTTCCCGGTGTTCCTTCATCGAACAGGGCGCGCAAGTAATATGCTTCCTCGTCTCCATCCCATTCAAGATTTACATCATCAGGGGGATCCCCTGATAAAACATGGAAAGGATGAAAATTGGATATGTTGAAATGATCAACTTTATCGCCGGTGTCGTCCAGCCATGGAGCCTCGATGTGAAAACCACCGGGTTCCACCCCCGATGCACCGATGACGCCGAAGGAGACGTTCATCTGAAAACTAACCTGTTCTTTGGTATCGTTGATGATCCCATCGCGGTGCTCGTCGGTAGCCGCGTTTATCTGCAAATCGCCGTAGGCATCTTCAAAAGCGGCGATTTCATCTCTGGCCGCAGATATGGTAACGGGAGTTACCTCCCCACCCTCATGAGGCATGACCGCTTTTCGAGCTTCGATTATACGATATTCTTGAGCGAGCATGCCTTCCACGGCTTGCAGAGAGTCTCCAACCCACTCAAGATATTCGCGCTGTGTTTCGAGCGTATCCTCCAGAACTACCCTTTCCAGTACCTCATAGATACCGTTGGCTGCATCGTAAGCAGCACAGGCATTGTAAAAGTTGCGCGGCTGCCCATCCCAATACAGCTGCAGCAGATTTATATCATTGTCCATGGCATCTTCAAGCGGAAGCAGGTCGTCATCCACCATGGCCACGAAGAAATCATTCAGATCCTCAACGGGGAATTCCGGCAGATCCGCAATATCCGATAGCATGATCTCCCATCCATCACCGGATAGTTCTGTATCCACCGTAGTATGAACATTCAGATCGAGCCCATCAAAATAACCTGCCCCGCCGGCCAGGGAAAGGATATCCCCCGCCTCCACGGTTACGGTCATCGTTCCCCCATCAACAGCAAAATCAGGCAGATCAGCCAGCGAAACGGAAATATCAAGGCTCTCATCGTTCGCCACCAGCGTGATGTTTGATTCCTCCGGGTCTATATCCGGGTCATCGATCCTGTTTCCAAATCTATCCTTGAAGCCGGTGAAAGCAAATGTCAGGTCTTCCGCGTCGTCAAAATCGACGTCAAGAGCAAAACTTGCCGGCGCAGCGGCAACAACGGTAACGTCAAAACCGCCGATTCCTATTCCTCCAACTTCAACCGGAAAATAAGCAGTACACGTATAGAGCCATTCCGAGAATACTGTAGCTTCACCATCTGCCGAAAACTCAACATCCTCTTCCCAGAACGGCATACTTCCCCCGATCACGACATGAAAAGTGCCGCTGATGGGATTATCGTACTCATCTTTCAGGGCAAGTAGAAGTTCAATATTGTCTTCGCCGGCCTCCACCGTTTCGTCGGAAATGAGTTCGACCGATGACTCATCACCATCAATACCGGCAGCGATTACATCGAACGGTTCCGAGACGGCATCATCGAGATCTTCCGCACTGAAGGTAAGTTCGTAGCCGGTGTCGGCTTTCTCGATCACCAGATCGTTGAATTCAGCCTTGCCGTTAGTATCAGTAACAGTTGTCTCCGTATCGCTACCGGAGGCAAAATCGCCCCCGTCCAGGGTTACCGTCACCTCTATACCCGCTTCTTCTACGGAGTTGCCGAACTCGTCACAGACCTGCACCGCGGGAGCAGGGTCAATGGCTTCGCCGGCCACGGTCTCCGAAGGATGAACGATTATTTCCAAATATTCAGGATCTCCAAACGCAGGTTGCAAATCAACCTCTACTACTTTTTCCTCACCAATTACTTGAAATGGCGCTTTCTTGTCTCTTAAATTTTTATCAACGGGGGGGGTTACAAAATAATCGTACTGGCCCTCGACGAAATGGTCCTCGGCGACTCCATTATTGTCGGTGGTAAGTGTCGTCACCTCTTCTGCCTCACCGTCTACAAAAATTCTTACATCGATTTCGGCTCCCGGCACAGGGGTATTATCTCTACTGTCCTTTACAACAAAGGTTACCACATAATAGATATCAATATCATCGGGCAATCCTTCCCCGCCAAAAGAGGGGGCGGCTCCTTTGGCTACCCATATTTGTGTGATAGTACTGTCTTTATCAATCTCGATACTAACATCGACATTGACGTTAAGAATGTTGATAACGGCACCCATCAGGTTCACGGAATCGGTTCCGCCGCCGTTGAGGGTCAGGGTATCGATTTCGATATTTTCGGCCGTAAAACTTGTGACTTCCGAACCCACAACAACTTCCCCCCGAAGGGCATGGTCATCCCCGTCCAGTGTCAGATTTCGTTCTATCTCCAGATTTTTAGCGGGGGTAATATCCCGACCCAGTTTGACGGTTTTCACATGATCGAAATCCAGAGCATGGAGGAAAGCCGTCTCCGTATGAACCGTCGCTGTGGATCCCGCAGGTCCAAACTCTTTGATCAGACCAACTATGTATCTCAAGATCATGATGGCATCGGAGACATCGACATCACCATCCAGATTTACATCCGCTCTCTGCCAGGCCTCATTGTCTTTCAGTTCTTCTTTATCAAACGGGGCCAGGCTCACGATATGCCTGAGAACGGCTATGGCATCGCTGACATTTATGTCATCATCCGCATTGACATCTCCGAAATACGTTTCCGTTGCATCATCACCATCAACAGCAAATACTACTTCGGATACTCCCGAAAAACAGAGTACCAGCAAGGCCACCAGGGAAATCATCATCAAATTTTTGAAGCGCGACATTTTATCATCTCCTTAAATTATTTGAAATTGATTGAATCATAAATTTTTAATGGGCATTATTAATGAGCGCCCTGCCCTATTGATTTCGACATGAAAATTTGATTCCCTTCAATTCCCTGAAACTGCATGGAATTTTCAAATTTTGCTTGCGCCAATACATGGCCCCCCTATTGTCATTACGGGTGCGGCAAAGAATCTCTTTTTTTTGTCGGTGAATGCTTTTCTTCCACCAACATATCGGGGACGGGAAAGATTAAACGGGAACCGGTTTATGCCGGTAGTAGGGTTTGTTCGAGGAGGGGATTCTTCAGTTGACTGAGGCTCTCTCTTCCCCCCCTGTCATTCCGAGCAAGCGGTGTTTAACAAGAACACCAACATGAATCTACAGAGAAAAATGATGTAGAAACGATAACACCGGAGTGAAAAAATAGCGCCGCGAGGAATCTGACAGGTTGTACTTTTTCTTCTGGGGGTGTTAAGTGGTGTTCGAGGAGGGGATTCTTCAAGCGGCTGCAGCTATCTTTTTGTGAGTAAGCGAAAAGATAAAACCCAGGAATCAGTTTCCCTCCGTGAGTAAGTGGTATCGATGAGGATTTTCTTGGCCGCCCACTTTTTCTTATTCTTTTTTTTTATGTTGGCTGGGCGACTTGGCCAGGGGAAAACAGGAAACAGCTTATAGCGGTGGTGGGGTATGTATGAGAAGGGGATTCTTCGGTCGCCCCAAAAAACAGGGCTCTCTCAGAATGGACAGGCAATGCACTGTCCACATCACGTCGGCAGTCCCGTTTCGCTTCCTCGCCTTCACCGGCTATGGCAACCATTCACTCTATGTCGCTGACGCCAACATATCCGTACGGGGAAAAGACTGAAACCTAGGAACCAGTTTATAGCAATGGTAAGGTGTGTACGAGGAGGGGATTCATCAGGCGGTTTTAGCTATCTTTTGTGGGTATGCGAAAATAT
>JAAYSV010000037.1 GCA_012518215.1 Bacillota bacterium | reverse complement strand
GTAAGTACCCATGAACGGCCCAGTCGCCGAGCCAACATATAAAAAAAGAAATAGAAAACGTGGGCGGCCGAGGAGACCCTTGTTAATACCACTTACCCACGGGGGGAAGCTATTTCCTGGGTTTTATCTTTTCGCATACACACAAAAAATAGCCAAAGCCGCCTGAAGAATCCCCTCCTCGTACACACCTTGATTACCGGCATAAACTGGTTCCCAGGTTTAATTCTTTCCCCGTACCGATATACCGGCATAAGCGACATGAAGTGAATGGTCACCATGGATTTCAGGTGAACGCAAATGCCCGAAGCTGTCAATTTTTACGACATTATGCGCCTGCCTCGGTCAAAGTCGAGGAGAAGTTCTTTTCCGCCATGCGCAATCTTGACACGCCCGGTGTTGAATTCGGTATGGCTGTAAGGGTTGTGCCAGCGGGGATAGTAGCCCAACGGTATCTCCCTGTCCTTGACTGTCAAGGGAGAGTTCCAGCCAAATTGTACCCGGCCGATGCGGGGGGCATCAAAATCAACATTCAGCCCCTCGACACGGAGTGCAGAGTTGAAAACGCCTTGCATGAATTCTTCAAATGTGCCGTCTATCTCACGCCTCCCCATCAGGCATATCCATGCATTACGCCGGCCGACGGCGATGATCTCGCGCGCAGCGTCGGGGCCCTCGTACTGCCATTCAAAAGGCAGATGGGAATAAAGGGCAATGTAACCATCGTCTTTGCGGCCAAAAACCCAACCGCCGCCGGGAAAGACCCTTTTTTCCACAACTTCATCAAAGGCGAAACGTGGAAAGTAGGCATGGGTGAAGGCATGATGGCCGGATTCGAGCAGCCCCCTGTTCCGATCGATGTCGTACAGGGCAATGAGCAGGTTGCGATGCTGGACAGCCCGCGGGAGGCGCCCATTGCCGGCCCAGTAGCCGGGACGATGCAGGCCGTCTTCCCGCATGGAGTCGGGGTTGGTGACAAAAACGACGGCATAGGGTGAGAGGGTGGCCTGCCAGATGTGCTGCTGGTAACCCATCTCTCCTTTACGGTAATCCTGAGCACAGGAGAGCATGTAGTCCGGGGTGCGGTAGGTAATTTTGTTCACTTCCGTCAGTTCAGCCCCGGCCAGGTCGATTCCCAGCCCTTTGATTCCCGCCAGGGGAAGGCCGAGACGGCGGGCGTGGCGGATAATATTTTTGTAGCGATCGTATTCGGCGCCACCCAGGTGCCAAAGATCCCACTCATCGGCCATGTCCATAACGGTTCCGATGATCTGAGGGTGCAGAAAGACACCCATGCCCAGCCAGCGCGGCACATCATGTATGTTTTTGCAACGGAGGTCATGCTTGAACGCATCCTCCGCAGTAAGTTTTATGGAATGGCGTTCGTAGTTGGTCATCTCCGCAGGAAGGTCATGAGCCACTGCTTCCAGAACGGGCGGCAGGCGGTAATGAACCGTGGATGCAAGGGAGGCCGCGGCCATATCGGAGGCAGACTGGAAACGCCCCCACCCCCAGAGAAGGGCCTGTGTGGTAACCATGGGGTCCCCGGCTGCACTCTTGAGATGATGGTCTTCGGCCCGGCCATGCGAGGAACTGTACTGGCCGCGATAGGAATCCACGGCTATATCAAAGAGCAGCAGATCAACGAGCATGGCTGCCCGGGTGGAAAGGGTTTCGTCATCGGCAAAATCGACCAGGTTGAGCAACGCCGCAAGGTTGCAAGAGTAATAGTTGGGTGAATCCCATTCGGCAAAACCTGTGCGGCTGTGGTAATCGATCCAGCGATCGATGAGGGGGCGGGCATGGTCCATATGCCAGCGGCCGGAACGGCCATTGTTGTAAAATGTTGACCGGGGAAAGAGCTGTCCGGCCAGGTATTCGGCGGTATGGAACATGATCTGATGGTTCTCGGTATAGTGGTTGATATCCGTTTTCAGGGGATTGGGTTCATCCATCCAGTAAATAAAATTGAGCAGCGTCTCCTTGATCACTGCCTCCTGGCGGGGCTTGAGTTTCCCGCTGCCGGCATACTTGAACCAGAGGCGCAGGAGGGCGTTGGCCGCAAAATCGGCACAGTCGTTGCGCATGTTGACAAATTCCAGTGACCAGTCAAGAATTTCTTCGGAGATCTGTTCCCGGCCGCCTTCCATCCTGAGGATCTCCGCCCAGATGGCATCCCGGTCATTCTCCGCAGGTTGGCGCGCTACCCAATCAAGGTAGCGGCGGCGGCGCTGTTTGAAGGTACCAACCGCGGGGCTGGATCTGAATGGTGTATCGCCGGGTTGAGGGAGTGCCGGTACAGGTTCGCCGGCCCGCCTGGGAGGCCATGCCGGTTTGACAAGGGTAAGGCGGTCGAGTGTTACCTTACCTACCACAGCGAGGCCGATCAGGGCAGGGATGATCCACGTCAGGGGGGATTCTTTTCCCCGGCCCTCCATACCTTCACCTCCGGTGACGGGTCCGTTTTTGCTGCTCTCTTTCATAACAAGCACTCCTTTTTTGTGGTATTGTTTCCAGCTTCTATCCGTTCCGGTTGCAATGTCGTTTTTTTGTTTCCCGCGAGGCCGGCACAATAATTTGCCGTTACAAGTTCAAAATCATGTTCTTGCCGTGTTCTTTTTCGTTTTATTATATTTCGTGATAAGGAAAGGAATTCCTTTATGTTTTTCAAAACGGCACTGAAGTTGACAGGGTCAATCCGGACGATTGGCGTTGGCGGCAACGGGTAAAAGCAGGATATTTCTTGTCGGAAAAAAGCAAGGTTCCGCCACCGGTTGAAACAAGCAGATCCGTATGCCGGGACCGGGATGGGGTGGCAGGGTCAGGAAAGATCGCTTACAGTTTCTTGATGAGGTCGTCAGGGGTGGGGCCCCCGTCGTATTCAGGTGATGTCTGGTCCCTGTGAGCGGAAAAGGACAATCCGGCCAGAGCAAGGGAGATGATCCCCCAGAAGATCATCTCGTAGTAGTCCATGATGACTCCCATCACCACGGAGACGATCCCCGCCACGGCAAAGATGATCGCGGATATGAGAGGTTTGAACAGGACCAGTATGGAGGCAACGCCCATGGCAATGGAAATCAGCGCACCGGCATTTCCGCCATGAAAGAGAGAAGGTTCTTCCAGGTACTTCCCTCCAAAACGAGCCACGATGGATTGGGGAAGGTTCATGATCATGGCAATGATCCCCATTATCATAACGGCTGTTCTCATTTCATGTTACCTCCTGCTTTTCTATGGCTATCCGTGGCGATGTTACCGCCGCCGGTTTCGACGTCCCGGTTCCCGACATTGCCAGCACGGTCATCGGTCTGCGCCAACTATGATTCTAGTGAAAACATTGGGCACGTACTGTTTATAGATGGCATGCACATCAGGCCTGGTTACCGTGGCAAAACCTACCAGCACCTTCGCCAGGTACGGCGCCACCTCTTCGTTTTCAAAAGCGATCGCCAGCAACCCGAGGATCGACTTGGGAAGCGGCTCATCGAATGATTCCAGAATGTTGCAGATTGCCATGTAGGCAAAGTCGGTCAGATCCTCCTCCTCAACGAAGTCGGCCACTATGTTCAGAAGAAAGGCAGCAACATTGTATCCGATGATGTCTGCCCGTTCCCCGCCCTGCAGGAATCCGGAGATGGTGGAGACGGGGAAGTCGGCGAGCAACTCCTGGATGAAAGCGGTAACCCGTTCCTCTTCCCTGACAAAGGCCGCCAGTTCATCTGTAGGCAGGGAGACGAGGGCGTCCCTGATGATCCCCCATATACGCACATCGTCCTCTATAAATTCGCCGATCTCCTTCAACGGGAAATTGTCGATGATGCTCCCGGTTATACCGGTGATCGCCGCAACGGTGTCCGGCCCCCTGATAACATCGGCCAGTGCGTCGAGGGGCAGATGAGCAAAAAGGGCTTCAACCAGCATCTGCAGGGATTCATCGATGTCATCGTTCTCCCTGATGAGATCTGCCAGTTCTTCGTACGGAATGTCGGCAAAGAAATTTTCTAGAGCATCGACTATCTCGTCCCGATTTTCATCGATAGCCCGCGGGAGGGCATTTTTCAGGATGCCTGTCACGGCCTCTCCCAGATCATCAACCAGTTCCGGTGAAAGCAGATTGGCGATATCCCTGACGATCTGCCCGAAAGTGCGGTTGCCAATCTCCCTGTGGCCGTAAACCATCCAGGTTAGAAAGGCCATGTGGGCGATATCCGGGGGGACCTCCGCAAGCCCCCGGGCGATCTCTCTCATGATATTTATTTTCAGCCCGATTCCGGGGAGTACCAGGGTGTCCCCGACGGTTCTATCCTTGGCTCTCTGTATTGACTCTCCCTTCATGTATATAAAGGCAGGATCTACAAAATCTCTGAACTCATCGCATTGGAAAAAATCGTCGACCATGGTGCCGATGGAATTGGTAAAGGTTCCCCGTTTCACCTCCGCAGAGACGTTGGCAAAAAAGCCATCGACCAGACCGACCAGATGTTCGTCGCTTACACTGTCGGCGATGAACAGGGCCCCGGAATTGGCCATGGCGATGATCGTATCACCCAGGAATCCATGGAAATGGGGATCATCAAGAAGATCGGCAATCGCTTCCGGGCCATATTCCAACACCGTGAGCATCAGATCGGCGGCCACCCCCCGTACCCTCCTGTCCCCGATCACCTGTGCCACCATGCCGGGCAAGGGGCTGATCAGGAATGTGGCAAAATCGTCCACCAATCCCTTGACTTTCCTGTCGGAGGTAAGATCTCCCACAAAGCCGGTGGTCGTCTCGTAAGCGATCCGTGCACCGGCCAGCATGATATGGTCGAGCAGGTTGGAGGTTCGTTCGTCTTCGATCAGGCGCGCGATGGTTTCCTGCAGGAAACCGTGTATGCGCTCATTCCCCAGAAGGTCAAACAGAAGGGAGAAGAAAAATTCTATATCCTCCACCAGGCGTTCATCTTTGAGCATCTCGGCAATAACGTCACCGATCAAGTATATGATTCGTTCATCCCTGATTATGTCGGCAATAAAATATTTGTGTTTCTGAACGCCTTCCAGAAAATTGTCTTCATCGAGCATCTCCCACAGTATCTCATCAAGTGCTTCGGCCAGGTCTTCATCCCTGAGCACGGTGAGTATGGAATCGTTCAATGCTTGCAGGGCTCTGGTCAGTTCGTCATGAACGAGCTCGGCAGTTTCCTCTTCTTCCCGCTCCTTCTGTATGCCCAGCAAGCTCAGAAGCCCGCTGATTTCCAGGTCGGGGAAGACACGGAGTATGCCTTTCCGGGCATGGCAGTAGGCCGCATCAAGGGAGTCGACAAATTCCTTGCCAGGTCTTGTTTCGGCCGTTTTCTCGCCGTCAGCGGATTCCGTGGACGATGTTGCGAGGGTACCCTGCGGTGCTGTAACTGCCGCAGCTGCAACTGCAGCCACGGGTGCTCCCAGAGGAGCAAGGAATAGAAGCATGGCCAGGAATACACATGCTATTTTTTCCGGTAACTTTACCGATGAACCCGGCCATCGTTTCATGGCTCGACCTTCCTTTCCGCCAAACCTGGCCGCTTTTTCTTCCTCGAACGGATCCGCCACGAACCGGACAGGGAAAAGAGAACCGGAAGCATGAAGTAGGCGGGAAAGAGTCCCCTGATGAAGAAGTTCTTGATCCTGTCAAGCCACCAGGAAGCGGCACGGCTGATTTTTTCACGCATGCTGGCAAAAATATCGGCAAAATTCTCTGCTGAATGCTTGGCCAGGAAATCGGCCATCTTCTCGTTGCTGGCTATCGTGGCCACCTGATCGAAGATACCTTCAATCAGGGAGTAGTCGAATTCAGTCAATTTTTCATGGATGAGATCTCTTTCCAGTGGGGCCAGGCCGGGATGCTGCAGCAAAAATATCTCGAACCGCCCCGGAAGGTCGTTGGCAATGTAACCCAACCTGTAAGCGCGATCATTCTCCCTGAAAAACCCGGTCAGGATCTCGGAGGGAAAATCGGCGATCCTGTTGAGAAGGATGCCCGGTATGCCGGGATCCAGGGGGACAATGCTTCTCAGCGGAGAAGGGTTTATCTCCAGGCCGGTGTCTTCAAGAAGACCCCTCAGGTTGCGATTGGTCCTGACAAAAGCCGGTGCCTCTTCCAGGGGTATCCGCCCGGCAATATCCCGGGCCAGGGCGTCCAGGCCGCTGTCCTTGAACGAGGCTGTCACTTTCTCCATGGACAACCCGGAGAGAAGACGACCGACAATTCCTGCCAGCCTGTTGCCCTCCGTCAATTTGTTGCCGGCCAGCTGAAGGGGGTTCATGGAGAAGGCACGATCAACCCGGTTGTTCAGCAGACGCGGCAGTTCAGGATGGCGAAGCATGTCCAGAGCCAGGGCAATGACAAACGAGGTAAGGGGCTCGGCTATATTTGTCCGTACGCGTTCCTCGTTCATGAAGGTAAGCAGATAGCCCCGGGCAAAATCGGGCATGGAGACGATCCCGTCCGGAAGATTTTCACCCCGCAACCATTCCATCAGCACTTCTATAAAAGAGTAAAGCCCGTTATGAGCCGCGATTTTAAATTTTTCAGGTGAAACGGGAATAAATGCAATACCGATAATGATCACATGAACGGGCTCGAAAGCATATCTATCCGGACCCAGGGCCGCCTCGTCAACACTTTCATACAGGGCCTCCTCAAGAACAACCATCAATTCTTCGTCTTCAAGCAGATCGGCAACGAAATTGCCCAGAGCAGTGTAGAGTTCTTCATCGGACAAAATGCCCGCTACAAGATTCTCGACGGCTTCTGCCGTTCCGGGGTCAGCCAACACATCGGACACATCCCCTATGACCCCGATGGCAACCTGCATCAGATCGTTGATGATATCCTTCAGAAGCGCGGAGGTCCGGGGGTCTTCAAGAATATCAGCGATGATGGCTATAACCGGTTCCGGTGCGACCTCCATGATCTCCGCCAATGCAGAAAGAACCCTCTGATCCTCCAGGAAATCAAGGGGAATACCCAGGGCCGGGATTACCTTTTCATTGATAATCTTGCGGATCCCGGGTATTTCTTTTTCCAGGGGGGCTGCAACCTCTTCCAGGATTCCATCAGCAGTCATACCCGCATCCCTGATCGTCAGGCGAAGGGGATGGGCAGGAAGGAGATTGACGATCGCATCGTTGATCATGGAAGTGATGGCTGCAGGAGAGATTTCCCGCACGAGTTCCCGCATCGACAACATGCCATCCTCGATCGTCGTATCCAGATCCGCAGCGAAGTATTCGGCATAGAGCTGCTTCAATTCCTCGTCACTTTTCACTTCCACGTTGAATTCATTCAGAATGGAAAATCGTTCAGCCGTGGCCACCTCTTCGATAATCCCGTAGTTCAAAATAAAATCAGCAATGCTTCCGTCTATGAAACCGGCCGCGCTGCTTTCGGTAAGTGTTTCGGAGAGAAAGGTGCCCATCCAGCGAAGGCCGGCGGAAAAACCGGATGTCTTCAGGATGTTGCTGAGGCACTCTTCTTCAGGCCGTTCGTAGCCAAAAAGACGGCGGATAGGGTCGAAAAAGCGTTTGACCGGACTGAAGACCCTGGCGAAAAACTGCCTGATCCGCGCTCCCAGGTCAAAACCGTATTCCTCCATTTCTTCTTCCAGGGGGCGGACACGCTTGGCAGCATTTTCCTGGAATCTTTCCACTATCTCATGTTCCTCGATGGCTTTCTTGATCAGGTCAACGAATACGGATGCCACCGTGGTTTCCGGGGTGATGATCTCCGGGTCGGCCCCGAGGTCAAGATACAGCTGGCGCATCCTTTCTTCACTGTAAAGTCTATCCATGATCGCTTCTACGCGCGGATCTATGATCTCTTCTTCTTCCTCTTCTTCCCGTTCTTCGATGGCATCGGCAGCACCGTTGAGAATCGTTGTGGCAATCGTGAGACCGATAAAGTCGGCATTCTCGCGGATGATGGCCGCCAGGCTTCCCAGAGGTAGCCCATCAACAATTTCATGTAGTCCGGCAATGAGACGATCGAGTTCAGCGTCACCAAGAAGGTCGGAAAAAACCCCGGGGGGTATCTCCACCCGGAGCCCATCGGCAACCGGGAGAATCCCTTCTTTTTCTTCGTCGGACTGGTCATCGGTGCTCCCCATCTTCAGCAGATCCCCGTAAGATCTGGAAACAAGGATTTCTTCCAGAACCTCCATAAACAGATCTTTTTTGGGTCCAATGATATTTTCCAGTTCCTTGAAGGAAGCACTTTCCAGTGCATCGTTCAATATTTCTTCTATCCGCGGGTCTTCCGCATATTTATCGATTATTTCCGTGAAAGAGGGTTCACTCAAGTGTTTCTTCAGGATCGGTTCCATGTCTGCCATGAACTTTTCCAGATGCCTTTCCAGCAGATCTTCCATCAGCTCCGAAAAAAGCGGCAGGAAGGGATCCTCTCCTTCTTCCAGATGCCTGTTGACGATGGCAAGCAACTCATCCTGCCGTTCGCCGATGGAGGCGCCGGCCTTCTCCACCCAGAAATTCAGAAATCCTGAAACCTGGTCTTCGACTTCGGACTGGTCCATGAGGCCTTCGAGGGGGTCGGGAGGCTCGGGAGGGGCATCGGGATCCGGCTCTTCAGTGCTCTCACCCACACTGTCAGCATAGTAATCCATCACCAGATCCAGGTCTTCTCCCAGCTGTTCCAGCTGTTCTTCCAAATCTTCTCCCAGCCGGGTGAGGATCGCCTGCAAATCGGGATCGTTTTCAAATACCTCGAGAACCACGCCAATCAAAGCCCCCAGGATTTCATCTATCGAGATGCCGGAAAGCAGATCACCGAAAATATCTTTCGCCGGTTCAAGGAAGCCCGATTCCAGCTTGCTCAGGGAAGTTTCAATTCTTTCATCACCGAAGAAAGAATCCTGGAATCCTTCCAGCAGCAGTTCAAGTTTGGAAAGGATTTTTTCCAGTGGCACCTTGACTTTTTCATCCTTGAAGGTATTGCTCAGGATGTCCTCGATCGCATTCTCGAGAAGATGGATGAGGTCGCTGATCACGGCGCCGATCCTTTCATCATCACGAAGGGATGCCAGTATACCCTCGGGAACTTTTATCAGTATATCTAGCAGGTCCTGAAGCATGTCAACCAGTCGGTCATCACTGAGGATTTTCGTGATCGAATGCCTGATGAAAATTGCAAAGTTTTCATCCTTGAGAAGGCGGCTGACTTCGCTGGTGGCCCAGCTGACAAAGCCCAGAAATTCTTCGTCTTTTAGCCTCCCGGCTATGGATGCCCCCAGTATTTCTGCCAGCCACTCGTCACGCAAAATCTCCACGATGATGGCATCCATGTCGAAGTCGGCAATAAAATCATCGGCAAGAATGTCCTCGATGATTGTATCCAGCATCGTGGTAAATTCTTCTTCTTCAAGAATTCCGGAAAAATAGTTGCCGATGGTTTCGATGAGGGGATCCAGGAGGCCTTCTTTCGATTTGCCGGAAGAGGGGGTTTCCGAAAGGGAATCACGGTCATCTTTCAACATACAACCAACGAGGAAAGTCATCTGTTCGTAAATCTGCTGGGTCGACAATACCTGTGAAGAAGGGGAATATCCCTTTGAAGCAACTGATGAGCCCGCAGCCGCCGCTGCAATAATTGGATTGAAGGCGAGGAAAAGGCTTAACAATACTGCTGTGAATGCTTTGATGTTATGTAAGTTCACGAGCTCAGCTTCCCCCCCTTGAAGCATCCTCCGTCAAGTAAGAGGAGATTCCTTTTCAATTTGATAAGTATCGATCAGGCGAATACCTTTTGGCAAATAGGTAAATAAATAATCAATCAAAAAAACCCTGAAAATTCATTCAATTGCAACAGTGAACTGTTGATACAGAACGATTATATCAATTAAAAATATTTAATTCAATAGATAATACTTTCCTTTAATTACCTTTGGATTGCTAGCTCAATCGCCCTATCAATCACAATTCAAATGTTACAATTCCAGATCATCCAGATCGGTTTACGGTACGGAATCAATTGGACCAGATTGACCATGATTTTTGCCAATGAAGACCCATAAACAGTTTTTGTTATTTTATATATTGCTATATTTACTTATACAGTATATCTATACGACACTTCCTGTTATTTTTCCTGCTCCTGTGCCCTGTTAATTTATATTAACGAACAATCAAATCTGCAGACGGCAAGGCCGATGCACGGATGGTGACAGGATGCAAGTGTACCGCCAATTTGCTGCCCGGGCACCGGGTCGGTGTTCCTGTTGTTGTACACGGATTGCCAGTGGGACTGCATGACAGCTTTATTTGCCTGTTTTCAGGTGCAGGGCAGCAGATAAAATATTCGCAGCCCGGTAACTGGCTTTTTGGGCAGGCATTCAAACTTGCAATTTTCCGTCACCACCCTTCCGTTTAATTCCTTGACTTGGCTTCCGTCAGATGTTAAAATTATGACGTTCGGTTGCCGGTTTTTTCAGTGCAGTCTGTAATGTTTTCCGGTATCCGTCGCCACAAATCACAAGTTTCCATGAATATGGTGGGTGTAGCTCAGTTGGTTAGAGCGCCAGGTTGTGGCCCTGGAGGCCGTGGGTTCGAATCCCATCACTCACCCCAATACAAAACACATTTTTATCTATTGCTGGGGTGTAGCCAAGCGGTAAGGCACGGGATTTTGGATCCCGCATGCGTAGGTTCGAATCCTTCCACCCCAGCCATTTTTTTGGATGGGGGTTTCCTCGCCGTTTCACTGCATCCTGCTCTATTACTGTTTCCTTCCTTGCGTCCGGTGTCTCGTATGTATACAAGCCTTATGCCCGAGGGGATTCTTCAGGCGGCTGCGGCTCCCTCTCCCCTCCCTGTCATTCCAAGCAAGCGGTGTTTAACAAGAACACCAACATAAAAGCTATAGAGAAAAATGATGTAGAAACGGTAACACCGGAGTGAAAAATAGCGCCGCGAGGAATCTGACAGGTTGTGCGTTTTCTTTCTCTGGCAGTAGGGTAGGGGCGACATGAGGAGGGGATTCTTCAGGTGACTGAGGCTCTCTTTTGTGGGTATGCGAAAATATAAAACCCAGGAATCAGTTTCCCTCCGTGAGTAAGTGGTATCGATAAGGATTTTCTCGGCCGCCCACGTTTTCTATTTCTTTTTTTATATGTTGGCTCGGCGACTGGGCCGTTCATGGGCCATAGCATAAAGAACGGTTCAGGCTCGGGCTCAACGGGAACACCTCCAATCTTCACGTCCT
>JAAYSV010000036.1 GCA_012518215.1 Bacillota bacterium | reverse complement strand
CATGGCCATTGACGCCGCCATCGACGCCATCGATGCTCTGCCCGACCTGACCGATGAGGGCATCGACGCCATTGAAGATGCGGCGGCAGATATTGCTGCGGCCAGAGGCCTGGTTGAAGCTGCCCTGCCTCTTGGTGCGGAAGAAGGAGATATCGTCAACCTTGCGGATCTGGTGACTGCCGAGGGATTTGTAGCCGCGCTCGATGCGGTCAAAGCGGCAGAAGACAGCAGAAATGCTGCTGATGTCGGTGTAGCTCAGGGATTGATAGACGAGCTCCCCGATGGCGATACAAAAGATGCGTTGCAGGATCGTCTGGATGATGTTGACGTGTTTACTGAAGGTTTGCTGGTTCATTCGGTCGGCTTCTCTGATAAAACCGGTGTATTGTACAAAAGAGGAAATGATCTCTACTACAATTCAATAGGCTCGGATGGCAAGTGGGGAAGCGAGGCTTTGATCAGTGAAGGTGGCACCCAGGGCAGGTTGGCCATAGACAGCGACGGTAATCCTCATGTGGTATATGTAACCAAGGCTACCAATGGCAAAGATGCCATTGGTTACAGGATGTACGACGGAAGCGACTGGACGGAAGAAGAACAGATCGTGAGCAATGATTTTGGCAAAACAGGAGAATGTTCCAAACCGGACATAGCGGTGGATAGTGAAGGTAATGCACATATCACCTACACTGATACAATGGGCAGCGATAAGGATCCGTATGAAGAAGACGACATCATGTATGCAACAAATAGCGGTGGAACATTTGAAAACACCCTGGTTTACCGTGGTTACAAGAGTTATGTAGAAAATTATGGTTCCGAAACCGGTCAAGATGCCCATTACTATAAAAAAGGTTCTTTTATAACCGTGGACAGCCAGAACAATTACTGCATACTATCTTTTTACAACTACTGGAATCGGTATGGAAGGGATCGGTACAACACTTATGCTATAGTTGCCACAACTGCAACCACCTCTGAAGGAGGAGGGGGAAGTTTTTCTGTGTCAGCCAATAGTGATATCTATGACCTTGCTTACGACGACGAAGAGAACAGGATAGTGGCTCTTTTCATGGATAACGATGTTGTCAAAATAGCAGAAATCGTTGAAAGTGGAGGGAATGTCAGTTTTGACAATATCGAAGACCTTACAGGGGCTTCAGAGGTGCATTCCATAGCGGCTGCCGACGGCAATATTGTTGTAGGCGGCGTAGACGGCGGGAACCTGCAGATCTATTGCAATGGCGTTGAAGTCTCATTTGATGAAGACATACCGGTTTTCTCAAACAGCAGGGTGACAGTCGTCTATACCGGGGGAGACTTCTATGCTGTCTATACGGATAGCGAGAATACTATTCAGCGGCAGTTAATTGAATTGTAGAGCCCGGGGTATTGCCAGCTTCAAATGAGTTGTTGGCCAAACTGAACACCGCTGCAGTAGAATAACAGACAGTGAAGATCGTGATTGAATACACAGATGATCGGGGGCATTTCTCCGACTGCTATGCAGAAGGAGCGATGCCCCTTTTTCTGGTACAATTTTTGATGCCAGCGTGCCCTCAACCACTGTGATATCACCGTCGCCATCATCAAGCACAGCACCTTTCCTGGTATTGTGTCATTCCGAGAGAGCGGCTGATTTTGCCGCGACGAGGAATCTTGACCACTTACTTTCTCTTACAAGTCACCGCTTGCTCTGAATTTCCACGCGTTACCCGCACCACGATAAACGGAAATTATTTCTTCCGGGTGCATATTTATGCTGGAGTTCATTTACTTCCATAGCAATGACACCGTAGAAGCCCTGACGGCTGGAGCAAGGCATTGCGGCATCAGAATCGCCGTTGTAAGGCATACCGATTCTATTGCTCTGTTCGCTTCGCCCAGGATTCCTCGCGGCGCTATTCTATCACTCCGGTGTTATCATTTCCACGTCATTTTTCTCTATTGCTTTATGTTAGTGTTTTTGTTAAAGAACGCTTGCTCGGAATGACAGGAGGGGAGGTAGCCGCAGGCGACCGAAGAATCCCCTTTTCGTACACATCTTATTATCGGTATAAACGAACGCACTCCCTGTCATTATGAGGGAGAGGCGTTTTTTGCTGCTACGGGAAATCTTGACCACTCACTTTCTCTTACAAATCACCATTGCAATAACTACACAACTGTCTCCTGACGGCTGGAGCAGAGTGTTGCGACAGCAGCATCGCATTCTTAAATCATAATGTTTCCCTTATGCCCGAGATTCCACGCTGCGCTATGCTTACCAGCCAGGGCCAGCATTCATGCAATCGTTTACCCGGAACACAATGCCCGTGTAGCACAAAACACCGCTTGCTCTGAATGACACCGTAGAAGCCCTGACGGCTGGAGCAAGGCATTGCGGCATCAGCACCGCCACAGCCCTGCACAACGCTTCCCTATTGCCCGAGATTCCACGCTGCGCTATTCGTACCAACCAGGGGCCAGCATTCCTGCAATCATTAATGGCCGGAAAAGGGCGCTTGTGTAGTGCAAAACACCGCTTGCTCTGAATGACAACGTAAAAGCATGTTTCTAACCCACCGGAGTAAAAATGCTCCACCCGCCATAAACTGGTTCCCTTTTTTCCCATTCCGAGTTACCTCTCATTCAGAGGTAGCCGCAGGCGACCGAAGAATCCCCTTTTCGTACACATCTTACTATCGGCATAAACTGAACGCACTACCTGTTATTCTGAGGGAGAGGCGTTTTTTGCCGCTACCGAAGAATCCCCCGGTTGACCCCGAAAATTTCGGAGAAGGTGAGAAGCCTACCCGTCACTCAGAAGGTACCGACACCCCGGAAATGAATAGATTTACCTCCCTTTTTATCCCCTTTCAAAAAGTGGAAGGGATTAATATAAAATAACAAATAATTATGTAGTCATGTTGTGTATTTTGTGGATAAGTCCTGCAAAGGGGCTAAAAATCGGCCTCTCCCTGTGGATAAGCTTGTGGATATTGTGGATTACCATAATAGAGTAATGCCCTAAACCTTTGAATGACAGGGGGTGTCAATTGTTAAACTATTATTAAATTTACATAAAAACTTTTCATAATAACTGTATTAATGAGATAATGAAAACGATTCTTAGGGAAAATACAAGTGAGAGTCATTTTACCCCGGTGTGAAGGTTTATTTGTCGGCACAAAATTTTCTTGTTGCGTCTGTTTGTTCAGGTGTGGCATGAAATACGGCCACCATTTTGCACCGTTTTGATAGTTCCAGTATATAATATATTGTTTGCTGCGTTTTGCGTTTTGGCTATTTTCTAAGAGAAGGAATGGTCATGATGTTACCGGGTAATGTGAAGCGTGTTCATTTCATCGGGATCGGGGGGTACGGGATGAGTGCCCTGGCCATGATTCTGTTGCAGATGGGCTATGAAGTGAGTGGTTCCGATCTGAAATCGTCCCGCCTTACCGACCGGCTGAAAGACAAGGGAGCCGAAATCATTTTTCATCATGAAGCCGACAACATCGAAAATTGTGATCTGGTGGTTTACTCGACGGCTATCCCAGCCGATAATCCCGAATTGCTGGAAGCCAGGGCGCGCCAGTTGCCAATCTGGCATCGAGCGGACCTTCTGGCGGCATTGGTCAACAACAGCTATGGCATTACAGTGGCCGGAACACATGGCAAAACCACAACCACCTCGATGCTGGCGCTGCTGCTTGAAAGGGGTGGGCTGGATCCCACCGTGGTTATCGGCGGTGAGGTAAATTATTTTGATGGCAATGCACGCCTCGGGAAAAGTCACTATCTGGTTGCGGAGGCATGCGAAAGTGACAACTCTTTCTTGCGTTATCATCCCAAGATGATAATCATCACCAATATCGAAGCCGATCATCTGGAAAATTACGGCGGGGATTTCAGCAACCTGATTCGTGCCTATGGACGCTTTCTTTCCAATATCGATCCGGATGGCTGTGCCATCGTTTGCGGCGAAGATCCCCTCCTCAGGGAAAAATTGAAAATTATCCCCTGCCGTGCCGTTACTTACGGAATTGACGGCGATGGCAGATGTGCCGAAGGAAACCGTGGCAGCCGCATCGGCGAGGAGCCGTATCCATTTGATTATCTGGCCCGGGACGTTTCCTACGGCAAGTTGGGGGCAGATTTTTCTGTTTATCGGGCAGGAAAGCTGCTGGCCAGGGTCAGCCTGAGTGTGCCCGGTCGCCACAACGTGATCAATGCGCTCGGAGCTATTGCCGCAGCTGCCGAACTGGGGGTCGATTTACGAGAAAGCGTGGAATCATTGTACGGTTTTACCGGCGCTGACCGACGTTTCGAGATTGTCGGCGAGGTGTCCGGGGTTACCCTTGTTGATGATTATGCTCACCATCCCACGGAAATAAAGGCCACGCTGCAAGCGGCGCGCCACAGCGGGCGGCAGAAAATTATCTGTATCTTTCAACCCCATCGTTACTCCCGGACCGCTTATTTTCTGGACCAGTATGCCCGTGCCTTCGCTGAAGCCGACCTGATCTTTCTGCATCGGATCTATCCCGCCGGCGAAAAACCCGTGGACGGCATTTCTTCCGAAGTGCTGGCTGAAATGATCAGGAAACGAACGGGCAAGCCGGTGATATACAACCCCGACATGGGAGTGTTGGCGATGCTGGCAGCAGGAAAGGCTTCTACCGGTGATATGGTTATCACCATGGGTGCCGGTGATATCTGGAAAGCCGGCCACATGGTCCGGGAAAAACTTTCGGAATGAATTCGGGGTAAAACGCGAAACCGGAAAAAAGGGTTTCAAATCACGGTGTAGAAATCAAGGTTTGGCCGGTGGGGTTGCAAGATGGGGCATAGACAATATCAAGGCGCCCCGGATGCGAACATGTTCTTGCAAGTGGCAAAAATCAATGCAAAGGAAAAGGTAATTTTGACGTGAAATCGAAGCGTTTTTCCTCCAGGCTGAATTTCATCCTGAAACATCTTTTATTGATTCTTGTCGATGCTGCCATCATAAGTGCGGCCGCTTATGCGGCCTTCTATCTTCGTTTTGACGGGGAGATACCGCTGGCTTACTTCCGTGCCTACTGGCAAACGATCTTCTTCTATACAGGTGTTCATATTGTGGCCATGATCATCTTCAGGGTCTACAACAACCTGTGGAGATATGCGACACTGAAAGAGTACATGCGCCTGGCGTTTGCCTCTGTATTCGGTTCAACGGCGGGTATTTTACTTACTTTCTTTATTGGACAACCCTACCCGCGCAGTGTCTACATCATCTCCTGGTTGTTGATAGTTGCCGGCACCGTGGCCGTTCGCCTTTTTTACCGCTTGCGGCAGGATGGTGCGGCCGGCCTGTCCGAGAACTTTCCCCAACGCTCCAGGAAGGTGGTGTTTTACGGGGCGGGAAATGCCGGGGCGATGGTTGCACGGGAACTGCAGCGCAAGAAGAAAGCGCTTGATTTCTATCCTCTTGGATTCATAGACGACGATCCTTCAAAGTGGGGGCTGCGCATCTGCGGGCTGAAAGTTCTGGGGGGAAAAAAGAGGCTTTACAGTATGGTCAATGCCGGTCGCATCGATGAAGTAACCATTACCATGCCCTCGGCACCGCGCAACATACTCAGGGAGATCACTTCCGTATGCAGGACAGGGGGGGTGACGGTGAAAACCATGCCTTTCCTGCATGAGCTGATAAACGGGGAGATGAGCCTGAGCAGGTTGCGCGATATCCGTATCGAGGATCTCCTGGGGCGCGAACCTGTTATCACGGAAATGGACAACGTTTCCGCTTATATAACGGGAAAGACAGTCCTGATTACCGGTGGGGGTGGAAGCATCGGTGCGGAACTCTGCCGACAGGTGGCCAACCAGAAACCTTCGATGATCGTCGTTCTGGATCACAATGAGAATGCCGTCTACGAGATCAATCGTGAACTCGAATACAGATATCCCGCGGTTGAAATCCAGCCGGTTGTGGCTGATATTCGCAACCGCGCCCGGGTGGAGTCGGCCTTTGCACGTTTTTCTCCCCATGTTGTATTTCATGCGGCAGCCCACAAACATGTGCCGCTGATGGAAGACAATATCGAGGAAGCAATCGAGAATAATATTTTTGGCACCCGCATCCTGGCGGAGGCGGCGGACCTCCATCGCTGTTCACGTTTTGTCCTCATATCCACGGACAAGGCGGTCAATCCGGCGGGGGTGATGGGTGCGACCAAAAGGGTGGCCGAGATGATCATGCAATACTGGTCCCAGAACAGCAAAACCCATTATTGTGCGGTTCGTTTTGGCAACGTCCTGGGCAGCAGCGGCAGTGTACTGCCCCTTTTTCAGGAACAGATTTCAGCCGGATTGCCGATCACGGTTACCCATCGGGACATGGCCCGCTATTTCATGACCATATCGGAGGCGGTCCAGCTGGTCCTGCACGCCGGTTCGATGGGCGATGGGGGCGAGGTGTTCCTTCTGGACATGGGCGAACCCATAAAAATCATCAATCTGGCCGAGGACGTGATCCGCCTTTCGGGGCTCGAACCCTACCGGGACATCGATATATTGATCACATCGCCGCGTCCCGGGGAGAAAATATTTGAAGAGCTTTATCATGAAGACGTTGAACTGAAGAAGACGATGCACGAACGGATCTATCTCACCGGCAACAGTTTTCGCAGCATGGAAGAACTGCAGAAAGAACTGCGCCTCTTGAGTGACATACTCAAGACGGAACCGGGCTTCCTGATCAGGGAAATCAACAATATTGGCAAAAAGGCCGTCTCCGGCAAATAACAGGGGGGGGATTGCCAGATAGCCCTTGATGGGGGGGGGGATTGGTTCCCGATTGCCCGGATCTGCCTTGCAACACCGTGGGAGGCCATGATGAGAAAATTTTTCCGCATCACCTACAATCTCTTGAATCCGGGGATATTTGCCGCCCTGCTCGTGATGGCCGGGCGTTACCGGGGTTTCACCATTTTGTGGCCACAGTGCCCTGAATGGCTCGATGCCACGTTGCTTGTCACCGTTTGTGCCTGGTTTGCGATCATCTATCGCCATCTCTTCGAGCGGTTCACTGCCGGGGGAAAGAGAAAAACAGGAAATATTTTTGCACCTGGAACAAGATTTTTTCAGATAGCGCTTCTCCTTCTGGGGGGCCTCTTTCTGATCAGCGTATCCTGGTCTGCAGCTCCGGAATACGGCCTGGAGAAGACCGTATATTTCCTTATTTATGCCATCACCTGGTCGGCGCTGATACTGCGCCTGAAAGACGAAGATGTGGATATTCTTCTGAAAACATTGCTTGTTGTCGCCCTGCTACTGACTGCCGCCGCCGTGTTCCCGCTTCTTCCCGAAATTGCTGCCGCGTTTGCAGCCGGTGAATCGATCGTCTGGGGCCGCCTTGCGGCCATAGGTGGCGGGCCCAATGTGTTTTCCCGTTTTACCTCCGTTGCGTTTCTGGCTGCATTGTACTATGCCATAAAAACCCCGTCATGGCTCGTACGTTTTCTGCTTTGCCCGGTGCTGGCCGTTCTGGGGGCAGCGACCTATCTTTCGGGTTCCCGGGGCTCATTTCTGGGGTTGGTCGGGGCATTGCTTGTCTACATGCTGTTACGCATCATCGTCAGGCGGCAGCACCTGGTGGCCAATGTGGCTGTCCTGCTGGCACTGATCCTCGTCCTGTCATTTCTTGTTTTCGGGCTTGACGTGCAGAATCGTTACCTGCCTGCCTGGGAAGATCTCCGTACCCAGGCTTCGGACCGATTTTATTGTGCGGAACGTTCCCTGGAACTGGGGGCTGCCAGCCCCTGGATCGGGTGGGGGACAGGTTCGTTTGCCCATCATGTTCCGGAAGCACATGCCCGTTACCCGCATAATATATTTCTGGAACTCTACGCCGAGAACGGTATGCTTGGCCTTCTCCTTCTGGCCCTGTTGCTGGCCAGCATTGCCGGAAACTGGTTCAAAGCCCTTCGTCTCTGTTCACGGAGTTCAGCCGGGGAAAAAGAACAGATCCATCTCCTTGCCGCGTTGCTGATTTTCAGTTTTCTGGTGGCCCAGGTCAGTGGTGATACCGTTGACAGCCGCTGGATATGGTTTTCAGGTTTTCTGATTGCCAACTGCTACCTTCGACTAAAAGAAGGAAAAGGCACCGTAATTGTAGAAAAGATACCCGATCAAAATTGACAAAAATCCATTTTTTCCGGTCATGCTTTCATGGCAGTATGATTGCCTGGAATAAAGCATCACCGAGCTAAAATAGGGGGCATTTCCATGCGCGTAATGTACCTGCACCAGCATTTCTCCACTCCGGAGAAAGGCTCGGGAACACGCTCATATGAATTCGGGCGCCGGCTGGTGAAAAAAGGTCATACCGTGACCGTCATCACCGGCAATTCATGCCTGAAACTTCCCATGGGGCGGGAGCCGTATCGTGCCATAGATGTAGAGGGGATGGAAGTGATCGTTCTGAATGCCCCGTATGCCAGCACGATGGTTTCCGGACAGAGAATACGCTCTTTTTTCAACTATGCACACCGGGCCCGGGCGGTCGGCAGGCGGCTGCCGCGCCCCGACGTTGTCCTGGCAACCTCAACCCCCTTGACCGTGGCCCTGCCCGGTATCGGGCTCAGCCGCAAATTCCGGGTTCCCCTGGTCTTTGAAGTACGCGATCTGTGGCCCGAAGCCCCGATCCAGATGGGTGCTCTGCGTAATCCCCTGGCGATAACCGCTGCCCGTATGCTTGAGCGTAAAGCTTACCGGCGGGCGGTGCGCATCATCGCCCTCTCACCGGGGATGATCGCCGGCGTTCTGCAGCAGGGGGCCTCCGTGGAGAAGTTGGAATTCATCCCCAATTCCTCCGACCTGGAATTTTTCACCCCCGGCCCGCCGGTCCCCGATCTTCTGGAAAGATACGGGCTTGACGGCAAATTTCTGGCGGTCTATGCCGGAAATGTGGGGCCATCGGCGGATCTGGAAATCCTTCTGGCTGCAGCCGCCCTCTCCCCTGACAACATCGCCTGGGTTGTCGCCGGTGAGGGGCATGACCTGCAGGACTTGAAAAGAAAGGCGGCCAAAGCCGGCCTTCTGGACAGAGTCCATTTTCTCGGGCATCTGTCCAAATTTGAGGTCGCCGATCTTTACCGCTGTGCGGGCTGTGTCCTCGTCCTTTTCCGCAATCTGCCTGTTCTCAGCACCAATTCGCCCAACAAATTTTTTGATGCCCTGGCAGCGGGCCGCCCGGTTATAACCAACATGACAGGATGGGTGGCCAACCTGCTGGAGGACAACCATGCCGGCACGGGCATCATTCCCGGCAGTGCTCATGAACTGGCCCGTGCGGTGGAAGATATCAGCCGCCGCCCGGAACGCGCAGCGGCCATGGGGCGGAATGCGCGCATGCTGGCTGCAGAAAAATTTGACCGTGAGATTCTCTTTGAACGCTTTGAAGAAGTGCTTACCTCGGCATTGAACACGGCAAAACGGAGATAATGATGATGCTTTGTATCAAACGATCCGTGGATATTGTGGGCAGCTCTATCGGCTTGTTGATTTTGCTGCCATTATTTTTGATCGTGGCCCTGGTCATCAGGATGGATTCCCCCGGGCCTGTTTTCTTCCTTCAGGAGAGATCGGGAATCGGGGGGAAGAAATTTCGCATTTACAAATTTCGCACGATGGTGGATGGTGCCGAAAAAATAGGGGCAGGCTATGCTGTTGAACGGGAAGATGAGCGTATAACTCGCTCCGGGAAATTTTTACGCAGAAGCAGCATCGACGAGCTTCCCCAGCTCATAAATGTACTCAAGGGAGAGATGAGCCTGGTCGGCCCGCGCCCCACCCTGCCTTACCAGGTCGAGGGGTACACGGATCGGCAGAGGGGTCGCCTGAAAATGTCTCCGGGGATGACAGGTTGGGCGCAGGTGAATGGCCGCAATATCATCGACTGGCCGGAAAGGATCGAACTCGACCTGTGGTATATCGAGAATTGGTCCCTGTGGCTGGATTTCAAAATATTGTTGCGCACCATGTTCATGGTTTTTCTGGGAAAGGGGATCTATGGCGGAGGCAGACGTGAAGGAAGAAGCCGGAAAAGCACCGGTGGGACGAAACCCATGTGAACCTCTTCCATATGTAATGGTTTTGCTTTTTGCAGGATTGTCAGGTGATACGTGGCCGGCACTGATGCAAGGCCCATCACATTGATCGGGATGATTGAAAAATGTATCGAAGAACCCGTAAACATTCTGACTTCAAAAAAATGCAGAGGGTTGAGGCCGAGAGGCGCCGCCGCAAAGAGGCCAGGATCAGGGGTGCCATCTCTGTCTTTGCCGTGGTTTTATTCCTCTCCTTCATCACCGTTTTCCATGTCGGTTTGGAATCCCCCGGCAACAAGTCGGCCGGGGAACTGGCTGCCCAGGAGATCGAGTATCTGGAAGTGGAAGATAGGATCTTGAAGTCGATTTCTATCATCGATGCACCTCTGATCATGCAGCTGCCGGAACTACCGCGTGGATGTGAAGTAACGAGTCTGGCCATGCTGCTCAATCATGCCGGTATTCCCGCGGACAAGATGACCCTGGCACGGCAAGTCAGGAAAGATGAAACTGTTTACAGGGTTGAAGGCGGCAAGATCCATTTCGGCAATCCATACGATGGTTTCGTTGGCAATATGTACGATCGCTCGTATCCGGGCCTGGCAGTTTATCATGAGCCGATCTGCGAACTGGCCGAAGAATATCTCCCCGGAAGGATCGTTGATCTCACGGGGCTGGATTTTGAAGAGATTCTCTATCCCATCAGTGACGGCCGGCCTGTGTGGGTGATCGTCAATTCCGAATATGACGAGCTTGACGAGAAATATTTCAAGGTCTGGAAAACTCCTTCGGGTTCAGTTAAAATAACATACAAAACCCATTCTGTCCTGCTGACAGGGTACGATGATGATTATATTTATTTCAACGACCCGCTGGCCAACCACAAGAACAGAAAGGTTGACAGGTTGGCTTTCGAGCGATGCTGGGTCCAGATGGGACGGCAGGCGGTTACCTACAATTGATTCCGGCCCGGACCGGGTTCGGAGGCCGGGGTGAAAAGGGGGCAAGAAGATGTTGGCTGTAATCGGCGCCGGTGGGCATGCCCGGGCTGCATACGAATGTTTCCACGCTTCCGGGAAGGCAGTCCATGGTTTCTTCGATGATGACATCTCCCTGCATGGTTCGGAGGTCATCGACGGCCACCTTGTTATTGGCTCTCCATCGTCTATCCCGGGCAGGGGGGAAATAAAAAGTATATTTGTGGCCATCGGCGATAACCGGGTGCGCCTGCGGCAGTACGAATACTTCAGGGGGAAAGGGTATCTGCTGCCCGATGCTCTCCATCCGCGGTCATATATTTCGTCTTTCAGCAAGACGGGACGTGGCTTGTTTCTCATGGGGGCATCGATAATCAATCCTGCGGCTGTGGTAGACGATTACTGTATCATCAATACCAGTGCCACCGTCGGGCATGACTGCAAGCTCGGGCGCGCCGTGCAAATTGCCCCCGGCGTGAATATCGGCGGCGGAACGATCCTGGAGGAAGGTGTATTTGTTGGCATCGGTGCCAGGATTGCCCCCGGATTGCGCATCGGTGCCTGGTCGGTGGTCGGAGCCGGGGCGGTTGTTCTCAAGGACGTCCCCGCGGGGGTTTTCGTCTGCGGAATTCCTGCAGCCGTGAAAAAACAGCTTCCTTCCCCGAATCGGCAGGATCGGGAATAAAGTTATTCGGCAGAAAATGGCCCGGCGGGCCCCGGACACTGAAAAAATGACAAGGTTGACGATATGCGCAAAACAGTATTCACGGCCGTGGAAAAATTGAAAGGCGGCGGTATTCTGCGCCAGCTGGATGATATCGAGGCCCTGCTTTCCGATCCGCAGGCCCTGGGGGAGAAGGCAGAATCGAGGCTGTCTGAACTGCTTGAACACGCCTGTTCCACGACACCCTACTACCGGAAATTCAAGGGCTCAACTGAACTTCGGGAATTTCCGATAATCCGGAAGGAGACGGTCCGGGAAAATTACACCTCCTTCTTCTCCACGGCATACAAGAAGGGATCACTGATTCCTACCCATACCAGCGGGTCGTACGGAACCCCGTTTACCTTCTACCTCACGCCGGAGAAGAAATCGCGCCAGCTTGCCGAGGTAATTCATTTCGGGCGCTGGGCCGGGTATGATATCGGGGTAAAACATGCGTTGGTCAGGATATCACCCAAAAATAAACTGAGCATGGCAATGCAGAACCAGGTCATCATCAATCCCACCCGTATGGACGAACACTGGTTTGAAAAACAAAGAAACGTATTGAGAAGGAAAACGATAGAGGTTATCGTAGGTTTCCCTTCGGTTATCGGGCCCCTGGCCAGTTATTGCCACAGCCGCGGCGACAGGCCTCATGATTTCAGTCTCAGGGGCATATTGCTTACGGGGGATCCCCTGTCTGAAGCGGTGCGGGAAAAAATCGAAGAAGTTTTTGGTGGTATCGTCCTGAGCCGTTATTCCACGGAAGAGTTGGGGGTTCTGGCTCACGAATGTGTTGCCGGCAGAAGACACCACCTCAATCTGGCCAGCTATGTCTTTGAACTTCTGGCAACCGAGGACGACAGCCCCGTGTCGCCCGGGGATCCGGGCCGGGTGGTGGTAACTGATCTATTTTCCCACGCCATGCCCCTGATCCGTTACGAAACGGGCGATCTGGCCGTTCTTTCTGCCGAAAGCTGTCACTGCGGTCTTGAACTGCCCTTCTTCGAGCGGGTCGAGGGGCGGTCGGTTGAAACAGTTTATGATCCGCGAGGTGGCCGTATCTCGCCTTACGCCATCAGCTGTTCGATGCAGGATTTAAGCGATATCCTCCAGTTTCAATTCATACAGGAGGGGAAGGATTCATATACCATGAAACTGCGCACATTGAAGAGCTTCGCTCAGCATGGGAAGATCCGGGAACGGCTGATGAAAATACTGGGGGAAGATGCCAGGTTGAAAATAGATCATGTATCCTCGATACCCCCGCTGCCTTCGGGCAAAAGGCCGTACGTGGTCAACAAACACCGCGAAGACAGGTAGGGCAAATATCTGCCCCCCCGCTCATTCCGAATACCATCCATCTGTCATGCGGGCGTAACAAGGAACCCCGAGTGGAGCTAAAAAATATTTGCAAAGCAATATTATTGAAGGTATGTGGTAAGAGATGTTGAAACAAGATTGACGGGGTTGGACTGATCGTGTTTCAACAAACGGATTTAATCATACCGTACTCCCTTTGTCCGGATATGACTGGGGTTCAATTTCATGGAACCTGTTAGCAAAATGCGTATTATAGTTTCTCTTGATACAACTGCTTATCGTTTGTAAAGTTGATATAATGATTACCACATCTCATAATTTGTTCAGTATAAAAGACAATCATCTCCATGGTATTGAATAGGGTATCGAAAAGATACATAATTAATGTTTGTGAGCAAGACTAATTGATAATATAGTTTAGTATTGCAAAGAATATTTTAAAAAGAATATGGAGGCTTGATCTTGAAAAAAAGGATAATTATTTTAACCAGTTTACCGTTTAGAAAATATGGCAATCAAAGTCTGAAAAGATTTGTTAATATGTTTCTAGAAAAAGGATTTAACGTAGAATTGTTTTCTAGCGGTTCTGATTCAAAAGGTGAAAATATAGTCCATAATTTAAAATTCAAAAAGCACAGACTCCCAAGTCTTCTTGAAACAGCAATAAATCTAAAAGATGATGCCAAATTACCTTCTTGTAAAGAATTGAAAGACAAAAAATCATCTAATAATTTATATCAACATATTGGATCGGATACAGTCTTGCCGCCTTTTGGTAGTAATAATATTTTAAGTCTAATAAAGGCATGGGTAAGATTTATTTTGACAAGAATAGATAACTTATTTGCAATTTTTCACTTGATATTTTTTAAAAAGGGATACATTGTTAATGCTGATGCAATAATTGCATATGAGATAGGATATACCTTTGCTGCAAAAATATTGTCAAAGCTATATAAAAAGAAATATATCAATAAATTCCAGGGAGTAATATTAAAATCGACCAACAGGAATATTAATCTTTGTATCAAACAATACCCCGAAAACTACTTTGGATTGAATAAAGCCGATTTATGTATAATGGTAAATGACGGAACCGATGGCTTGTATTATGCAACAATTAGAGGAAATACCAATATTTATTTTGAACCTCATGGCATAAATAACAAGGAATACGAATGCTTTGAAAAAGATCCAATAAAAACCAATACTTTTCTTAAAAACGTGGACAGAGAAAAATTTATAATTTTCAATAATGCCAGTTCTAGCAGATGGAAGAGGGTAGATAGAATAATTAGAGGTTTAAGCCTTTTAGATAAAAATGAACATGATAAAATTTTGTTTTTTACTTCATATTCTGGCTATGATAGACATCAATTAAAAGAACTTGCTGTTGATTTAGGTGTCGATGAAATCGTATTATTTTTAGACAATATAGATCATATTCAATCAAATGCAATTCTTAGAGAATCAAATGTTTTAGCGATGACTAACGATATGAGTAATTTGGGAAACCCAGTTCTAGAAGCAATTTACTATGGAATACCCACCATTACAATCAAAGACGGAAGTACGGAAGGTTTTATTAAAAACAATGTTGATGGTTATTTGATAGACCTGGATGACAATTTTGATACTAATTTTGCTAAAATAATAAGCAATTTGATAAACAATGAGGATCTCTATATTTCTTTAAAAAACAATATTAGAAATAATAAAAGCGTAAATAATCTGGAAACACAGCAAACGAAGGAATTTGAAGCCATTATAAATATAATCCAAGTTTGAATTGGCTATATGAGTTCGGAAGTGTTTGACAGGGCATTGAATAGATATATAATAATTTTCCTAGTAACTGTTAACAAAAAATAATGCTGTCAATGCCGGAAGAAGGAGCCGGGGAGAAGGGTTTTCAAAAATATTTGTAGAATTGCTAGCGACGAACATCAAAGATAGAATAAGCGAAAGAAATGGTCGAGAACACCATAAACAAGAACTTTGGAGGCAATAAAATGGAAGAACAGGAAATCCGACTGCGGGACCTGGTTGAAATTGTGTGGCGGGGCCGCCTTCCAATCATCATCATCACTTCCCTTGCTGTTATTTTGACTCTGATTTATAGTATTGTTGTCCAAAAACCACTTTTTGAAGGCGTAGTTCGTGTCAACACCACCCAGTTCAATTATCCTGTTTACGATCTGGTAGATGAGACAGCCCAGTCAAACCTCTGGGTCCAATTTCTGTCCGAGGTGGAGGGGATCCCCGATCCGGTTGCTGCGGCGGGGAGGGTAAGAATCGAACCGTTGGTATACACGGAGAAGGTGGCAGGGGAGAACCAGACCGTGGAAATTGAAAAAGCCGACCTGGTGGAGGTGCGTTTTTGTTATCCGGATGCAGTGCTTGCGGGGGAGGCGGCCAATCATATCGGTGAAGAACTGCTGAAATACACCAAGGAGCGAAGGCTTGAAATTTTGCACGACAAAAAAGAGGAATTGACAAAGGGACTGGAGATGCTCGATGAGAAGCTGGCAAAAATGTACCCCGATGCCTATGCTCTGGTCACACGCCAGGATGGAGATTCAGATGCCCTCTTCGGCGTCTCCGTTACCGAGGGCAGCATGAATGTGCGTCTGGTGGAACTGGATCCTTCATACCGAAGACTGGCTGCGAAAAGAGGCGAAGACATATTGGCTCTCAATGCCGCCAATCTGGAGATAGACAAGCTGGAAAACAGTGAATTGATGGAAATATCGAATTGGGTTTTTCCGGGCAGGGTTCCGGCAGCCCCCGTTCCCGGACGCCGCCTGTTGAAAGTGGCCGTGGCTTTTATTTTCGGCCTTGTGCTATCGATATTTGTTGTTTTCTTCAGTCACTACATGAGTAATGGTTATTCCCCGGACAGGAGAAAGGAAATCAGAGGGAGAAAAATCAAAGTAAACAGGAACGATTACCGTGTTGATGGCAGATAAAACAATTTGCTCTCGGAAAAGGAATGGCACTTCGAGAAGCAAGGTAGATCATGTCTGCATTTTATCTTGCCAGTTCAAAAACAAGACCGACAAAGCATGAGGTATACCAGTATGACCGCAAAAAAATGGACCAGGGCCGTTTCAATTATTATCTTGATCATGGCTTTGTTACTTGTTTCCATTTCTTTTTTTTATTGTCATGATCTTTTTAGCCGGTTTCAGTCGATGGGAAGGGTGTTTGCCGGGCAGGAAATTACTACTGCATCACTTCTGGGAGCCCACGATACGAAACCGACTACCATTCTTCTTTATGGCATCGATGCAGGAGAATTTGCGGAAGATACTTACCGCGATCGCCCCGGGAATGCAGACACCATCATCCTCATCAGGGCCTGCCCCGTTTCCGGAAAAGCAGCGCTTCTTTCCATCTCCAGGGATACCCTTGTGGAAATCCCCGGGTCTGCCAGGGAAGATCGCATCGGGCATGCCCATGCCCAAGGGGGGGCAGGTCTTCTGGTCGATACCGTGAAAAATTTTACCGGTGTTCCCATCGATGGCCATATCGGCCTGAATTACATCTCTTTCAAGGGAATCGTCGATTTTCTTGGTGGCGTGGAATTTGATGTTGACAGAGAAATGGAAGAGAGGGGAATTACCCTTTATCCGGGAAAGCAGGTTCTGGATGGGGATCAGGCTTTTGCCCTGATCTCTTTTCGCAAAGGCGAAGGGGATATTGGCAGGGTCAGGCGTCAGCAGCGTTTCATGGAGGCAGTTTTCAAAACTGTCCGGCAGAAACCGATTGACGACATTTTCTATCTGACGGCATCCATGTGGCAGAAGGTGGAAACAGACCTTGGTTTGACAGAATTTATTGGCCTGCAGCAGCAATTCAGCGGCATCACGGAAGAAGATATCCGTATGGCTGCCATTCCGGGGACTTCCATTTACCGTGGGGGGACGAACTATCTGCAACCTGATGAGGCAGTGGCTGCTCGCCTGATAGAAGAGATGTTCCCATCCCCGGTCGAGGAAGGGGCTGCGTCGCGATGAATTACAGGAAAAAGCGAAGAAAAAAGAAGCGAACCGAAAAAATTATCCTTGTCATGGTGGCAATCATTCTTGGGGTGGTGGGATGGTTCATCATGCTTGACCGGGGCTTGCACAGGGCCTTGCTGAATCCTGATTTTTATTTAGATCTGGGCGATAGAACGGGGCTTTTCCCACGGATTCATGATCTCATTTTTGATGAGATGATAGCTGGAAATCAGGAGATTGTGACCGGAGAAAGTGTTGTCTTGAAGGCCGTTGAAGAAACATTCACCGTGGAATGGTTGAGGGAGCGTAGCCGCGATGTTCTGGAGGAGATGGTCCACTTCCTCCGGGGGGAAGAAGATCATCTCTTGATTTCCCTGGAGCTGCATGAACGGCAGGCTCTGTTTCAGGAGAAACTGATAGCGGAAATCAGGGCGCATTCCCCGCCGCAGCTGAAAGAACTGGGGATGACCGATCTGATGATCGAGGAATTTTTGGGGAAGATCGAGTTACCTCCTGCTCTGATCCTGGCTGAAATCAGCATCGCCGATGTAACAAAATTTCCGGGGGCAGACTTTTTGTTTCGGCAGAAAATATTCCGTCATGCTCCGTATCTGTTGTTTGTACTTCTTGTTGTCCTGTTTTTCATCCGGGCCGACTACCTGACGGCGTTCAAATGGATCGGTGGATCGATGTTGGCATCGGGCCTGGGTTTCATGGCCATGTACCTGGCCGGCCGGACCCTGGTTATCGTTCCGCTTCTGAAGCGTTTGCTGGAAAAAGGATCCCTGAACAGGTTTTTTCCTGACACGGAATTATTTCTCCGTGCCATCAATGATAGCGCAATGTTTACCAGGCCTGTTGTATTTGTTCTTACCGGTCTGGTGTTACTGATAGTTGGGATTGTTTTTATTCGCAAGAATCTTGCCGGGGGCAGGGGAAGGGCTGATCGACATAATGGAGAAAGCCTGCTACTTTGATAGTAATTGATTCAAAGTCCTATTTGTTTTGCGGGGGTGTCTCAACCGATGCAGGTTGTTAACGGCACATACAGTAACTTCAAAAAATATGATTTCATCGATAAAACAATCCTGGCCATGATGTTTATTTATCTTTTTATCGATGCTGTCAACGGGTTGGCGCTCCGCTATTATTCATTCAGCATTTCCCAACCCTATAAATTGCTGTTCTTGTTATTGATTGTGCTGGGGCTCTGCCGCAGCAGAATGGAAAAAACTTTGTATTTTCTGTTCTGGTTTTTGTTTTTGTTTTTCCTCCTTTACATCTACACTTTCGATCACAATCTGGATTACAATCCAAATTTTTTGGCAGAGAATATCATTTTTTATTCCAAATTGGTTGTCGTTCCACTGGCCTATATTTATTTCAAACAGTTGAGCCGAAAAAATTATCCCGGACTGGAACGTGTTTTTCAATCCATCATCGTGGCAAATTTGCTGGTGATCATTATCAGCGTTGTTATCGGGCACTTTGCAGGTTTCCAGATGTACAGAGGTGGTATCGGCTCCCGGGGCTTTTTCTATTCGGGCAACGAGGTCTCCCTGACTTTTGTAATTTTATCAATATGGGCTATTTTCTGGGCATGGAGAAAGGGAAAAATACCTTATGTGGTTACCGGGGCCGTGCTTCTAAGTTTGTCGGTTTTGCTTGCCACCAAGGTGGCCATCGCCGGTATTTTGATTTCTCTGTGTATTATCCCTTTCCTGAGCACGGGCGTGAAGATGCCCCGCTTGAGAAATGTGGCATTTATAGGTATTTTGGGCACCGTTGGCGTATTCGTGGCTTACAAGGGGATGCTCATGACCGGACTGTGGGATAGATTTCTTTTCTATTACCATCAGACTGACCTCCTTTCATTCCTGCTGTCTTCAAGGGATATTTACTTGGCTCACTCCCGGAATATTTTTTTCCATGATTATACCCCAATGCAGCAATTGTTCGGTGCAGGCTTCGATCATCTGCTGAAGGCTGTTGAAATTGATTTTTTCGATGTAACCATGTACTACGGGATTTTTGGTGCGCTTGTATTTGCTTTGTTCTGGTTGTACATGTTGTTTCAATCTTTCCGGGCCCTTCGCCGTAGAACATCCACCTATGCTTCACTGGTTGTGTTTATGAATCTGATGCTTGTGGGGATCAGCTTTACCGCCGGGCGTACGATGACCTCGGCCATGGCCGGGGCTTTCGTTGCTCTCTCCAACGCCATGTTGTTTTTGAATATGGGGGAGGTGAACTTCAAAAATGAGCAACAAAATCAAGATATTTCTCGTCTCCAACATGTATCCCACGGCAGAATATCCCACCTACGGGATATTCGTCAAAAATTTTGAAGATAGTATGGTCAAGGAAGGACATCTTGTGGTTTCCAGGGCGGTTATAGAAGGGCAATTGTCATCGTTGAAGGAAAAGGTAAGCGGGTATCTTGACTTCTACGTGCAGACGATCAGGAAAGCTTTAAAAAATGACTACGATCTGATCTATGTTCACTATATTTTACATTCGGTCATTCCTCTGATGCTTGTCAGGCCCTTTGTTAAAAAGCCGATGGTTCTCAATGCCCATGGAAGTGATATCTCCCCCAAATCCAGGTTTTTAACTATCGTACAGAAAATGATGGGGCGGTTTCTCCGCCGGGCTACGCTCGTCGTCGTGCCTTCGGATTATTATCGGCAGGTTGTGGCGGAAAGATTGAAGATCAAGCCTTCCCGTATCTTTGTCTCGCCTTCGGGGGGGATCGATATCGAACTGATGAGGCCGCAGGCATTGCCTGAAGAGGATGATCGCTTCACGGTGGGGTACGTCTCGCGTATAGATCAGGGCAAAGGGTGGGACGTTTATCTTGAAGCTTTGAGAACATTGAAGGATAGCTTTCCGGGAAACAATCTGAGAGGGTTGATGGTTGGCGATGGTGCGCAAAGAGATAAAATGCTGGCAATGTTGAAAGAGTATTCATTGGAAGATGTGGTGGAATACGTGGGTTTGAAACCGCAGGGGGAGTTGCCCCACTATTTTGGCCGGATGGATATATTTGTGTTTCCCACGATGATAATTGAAAGTTTGGGTCTGGTAGGCCTGGAGGCGATGGCCTGCGGGGTGCCGGTGATTGGCTCAAGAATCGGCGGCCTGCAAGGTTACATCGATGAAGATGTCAACGGCTACTTGTTCCCCCCGGGGGATGTCTCCGCCCTTGCCACCAGGATAAAGGATTTTTCCGAGCTTGCCCCGGAAAAGAAAAAGGAAATGAGTGTAAATGCGCGCAGTACGGCTCTCCGCTATGACAGGAACAAGGTGTCCAGGGATCTGGCCGCCAGGATCATGACCCTTCTGTGAGGGGTGCTGCGTTTATCTCCGGAGTGGGTGTTTTCCGGGAGCTGGTATAGGGCCTATATCCAGCCTGGAGATGATGACGATGAAAAGAACGATCAGCCTTCTGGGATGCCCCTGTCATCCCCTGAAGAGCGTGGAAGAAACAGCGGGTGCCTTGAGCGGGATCTTGCTATCGGGCAAGGGTGGATATACGGTGGCCATCAATGCCGAGAAAATTCTGGCCTACGGAAAATCGCCTTCATTGAGGTCGGTTATCGATGGTGCCGTTCTTAAAAGCCCCGATGGTTTTGGTGCCGTTCTGGCGGCTAGATGGCTGCATGATGAGCGTATCGCCAAGATTGACCTGCCCGAGGTTGCCTTGCGGCTGGCAGATGCCGGAGGGCTGAAATTGTTTCTACTGGGTGCCACGGAGGAGTCAAACGCGGGAGCGGTGGAAGCCATCCGCAGCAAGTACCCGCGGGTCAAGATATGCGGCCGCTGCAACGGTTATTTCACCGATATAGATGAAGTTAAAACCCATCTCTGCTCGGCCATGCCTGACCTTGCACTCATAGGAATGGGTTCACCCCGTCAGGAGATGATTGCTGCCCTCTTGCTCAAGGATTTTCCACGGGTTTTATTTATCGGGTGTGGTGGGGCTCTCGACATCCTGTCGGGTAAAACAAAACGGGCCCCTGATTTCATGGTTGACCATGGACTGGAATGGTTGTACAGATTGGTTAAGGAACCGCATCGCCTGAAGAGACAGGCGGTCCTGCCCCTGTTCGTATTGAAGTTGTGGGGTGAAAGGTTGGGGTTCACCCGGAGCGGACGATGACCGGCACAATCTACCCGGCCGGAATTTCATTGCAAATGCTAGGAAAAATTAAGAGCGACAGGCTTGACGAGGGGGTAACTGAAAATTATAATGGGGTGAAATGTTCATATCATGAACGATGTGGAGGTAGCCATGGATAAAGAATTTCTGATCCTTTCTCAACTGGAAAAGAATGAACTGGCACCCCAACGAGAGATTGCAACCCGCACCGGCCTTGCAGTGGGGACGGTCAATCTGCTGTTGAAAAGGATGGCCCGCAAGGGGTTGGTCAAGTTCGAGAATATGAACAAGCGCAATCTCCGCTATATATTGACACCCAAGGGGATAGCGGAGAAAACCCGCCTGGCTTACAACTATGCCCAACGCTCGTACAGATTGGTCAACCTGGTTATCAAGGCTGTTCACAGGTTGCTTGCCGAGGAGAGGAGAAGAAGATCATTTGAACGGGTGATCCTTTATGGGAATGAGGGTGATTTTGCAGAAATCATGGCCTGGGCCCTGACCAAGGAAAATATGGAACATGAACTGATTTCCGGGCGGGATGATCTGCCCGGCAACAGGGATACCGTATTGATTGTAACCTGGGAGGAACTTCTTCAGAAACAGTTGGAAGCCGAAGGCATCGTGGCTGCCAATGTTCTGGACTATCTTTGATATCACAACAAAAGAGGAGGACAATTTCGCAATGGAACCAACCAAGAAAAATATTCCTTCATTCTCGCTGACACGCCAGATCGAAACAATCAAATATCAGATCGAGACGGCAATATCGGCAGCGATTGACAGGGGCATGTTCATTCTGGGGGAGAACGTGACATTGTTGGAAGCGGAGGTGGCTGCCGATTGCGGTGCAGTGGAAGGAATCGGTGTGGCCAATGGGAGTGATGCTCTCTTTCTGGCTCTTCAAGCCTGCGGGGTTGGACCCGGGGACGAGGTTATCACCACTCCTTTTACTTTTTTCGCTACTGCCGGTTCGATCCGGAGAGCGGGGGCCCGCCCCGTTTTTGCAGACATCGAACCTGATACCTGGAATATCGATCCGGAGCGGATTGAAGATAGGATCACGGAGCGCACCCGGGCTATCATGCCCGTTCACCTGTACGGTTGCCCGGCGAACATGGATCGGATCATGACCCTTGCCCGGAAGAACGATCTTTTTGTCGTGGAGGATGCCGCCCAGGCAATCGGGGCGTTGTACAGGGGGAAACCGATCGGCTCCATCGGTGATGCGACCTGTTTCAGTTTTTTTCCCACCAAAAACTTGGGTGCATTCGGTGATGCCGGGATGGTGGTGGTGCGTGACAAGCAGATAGGGGAACGGGTACGGATCTTGAGGGTTCATGGGGCACAGCCAAAATATTATCATCAACATCTGGGGATCAACAGCCGCCTGGATGAGTTGCAGGCAGCAATACTGAGGGTAAAGCGGGGGCATCTGGAAGGGTGGACCGAACGGCGGCGTGAGATTGCTTCGCTTTACAATCAATTATTGGGTGATTTGAACGAATATGGGCTGAAAGTGCCGGTGGAGCCGGATTATGCAACCCACGTTTATCATCAATACACGATCGGGGTTGAAAAACGTGACGAGCTTCAGGGGTACCTGAAGGAAAAAGGTGTTCATGGCACTGTCTATTATCCACTTCCCTTGCACCTGCAGAAGGTCTTTGCCGATCTGGGGTACAAAGAGGGTGATTTCCCCGTTTCCGAACAGGCCTGCAAGGAGGTTCTGTCCCTGCCAATGTTTCCGGAACTGACCGACGGGGAAGTCAGGTATGTGGGGGAAGCGATAAGAGATTTTTTGGGATTGTGATCCGGCCGCGAAAAAACAACTGAAATGAAGGGGTTTTCAATGAAATCAGCAAAGCAGCTCCTGAAAAGTAAACTGAAGGACAGGACAGCCAGAATCGGGGTGATCGGACTGGGTTATGTTGGCCTGCCTTTTGCCGTGGAGAAAGCAAAGGTGGGATTCAACGTTACGGGGCTGGACCGGAACCCTGTCCGTGTGGACCAGATCAACAGCGGTGAGAATTATATTACCGATGTAAAGGATGAAGAACTCCGGGAACTGGTGCATAAGGGGAAAGTCAAGGCGGAAGTGGGGTTCGATTCCCTGCCGGAGATGGATGCCATCGTGATATGTGTGCCGACTCCACTCGATTGCAACTTGACTCCGGACCTGCAATACGTGGCCAATGTTGCCGAGGAGATTTCAAAGCGGCTTCGCCGGGGGCAGCTGGTTTCTCTGGAATCGACGACCTATCCGGGTACCACCGAGGAGATCATTCTGCCCATCCTGGAAAGATCGGGTTTGAAGGCGGAGAAAGATTTCTTCCTTTGCCATTCGCCGGAGAGGGTGGATCCGGGCAACAAGCGCTACACGACCGGCAATACCAGCAAGGTTATCGGCGGTATCGGCCCGGAATCACTTGAAGTGGGGGTAGCCTTTTACGAAGAGACCATCCAGAACGTGGTTCCCGTGTCGAGTGCCAGGGCGGCAGAGCTGGTCAAGGTTTATGAGAATACCTTCCGGGCAATCAACATCGCCCTGGTAAATGAACTGGCGTTGCTCTGTGACCGGATAGGTATCAGTGTCTGGGAAGTGTTGGATGCCGCCTTTACAAAACCATTCGGGATCATGCCCTTCTATCCCGGCCCCGGCGTTGGCGGCCACTGTATCCCCATTGACCCCCATTATCTGGAGTGGAAGGCAAGGGAATACAATTTCAGCACCAGGTTTATCGGGCTGGCCGGGGAGATCAACCGGCGCATGCCCGAATTTGTACGGGAAAAAGTTTTACGGGTGCTCAACGAGGCCGGCAAGGCACCTTCGCGCTCGAAAATTCTGATCATGGGTGTAGCCTACAAGAAAGATCTGGGTGACTGTCGTGAATCGCCGGCTCAATATATCGTCGATCTGCTGCTGAAGGAGGGGGCCACGATTGTTTACCATGATCCGTATGTCCCGGAATTTGCATCGGGCGGGCAGCAGTTCTACTCCGAACCGCTCAGCGAGGAACTGGTCACTTCCGCAGACCTGGTCCTCATCATCACCGATCACAGTGTTATCGACTATGCCTGGCTGGTGGAGAAAGCCGTCAAGATAATTGATACCCGGAATGTTACCAGGGATGTTTCCGGAAAAGAGGGGAAGGTGGTGTTGCTATGATGCCGCGTGTAGGGGTTGTCGGTGCCGGGAACTGGGGGAAGAATCATATCAAGGCAATGGACAGCCTGGGAGCTCTGGCCGCGGTGGCCGATGCCGATCCGCAGAGGAGAGAGGCACTGAAGGTGGATTACCCCCGGGCAGAAATATATGACGACCACCATACAATGTTGAATGATGGGAAGGTCGATGGGGTTGTGGTGGCTTCTCCGGCTTTTACACATTATGAAATCGGTCGTGCAGCTCTGGAGGCCGGGAAGGACATACTTGTTGAAAAACCGATGGCCATGAATCTTGTCGAGGCGGACGAGCTGATTGCTCTGGCAAAATCAAGAGGGCGGATCCTCATGGTCGGGCATCTTCTTCTTTACAGCCCCGCGGTCGAGGCGATCATTGATATGGTAAAAAGAGGGGATATCGGCGAGATCGTCCACCTGGAATCGAGAAGGTTGAAATTGGGCCGGGTGCGCCGCGAAGAGAATGTTTTCTGGAGCTTTGCACCCCATGACATAGCGGTGATTCTGCAGCTCATGGGGGGTGATCCGGTGGCGGTGAAAGCTAGCGGGATGGCCGCTTTGCAGAATGGTATCGAGGATGATGTCCATGCACACCTGACTTTTGAGAACGGGGCCCGGGCTCATCTTCATGCTTCCTGGTTATGGCCGGAGACGGAGCGTCGGATGGTGATCGTGGGCACCGAGGGAATGATTATCTACGATGAGTTAAAAAACGAGGCTTTTGTTTATACCAGGGGTATTGGTGGTGACCTGGAGATCTGGGATAAAGGGGGCAGGGAGATTCCTTTCCCCAAAAACGCACCCCTTCTGGAACTGGAGGACAGGCATTTCCTGGATTGTATCGGACGACGGTTGACACCTCTGACGGACGGTGAGAGCGGGCGGAAAGTGATCGATGTTCTGATGCGCGTGGATGCCGCATTGGAAACTGGCCGGGCTGCACAGAAAGATTCCCCGGAGAAAGCAGCGGCGGAAAAGGATTACTATGCACATGAAACGGCCGTTATTGAAGAACCGGCCTTGATCGGCAGGGGATCGAAAATATGGCACTTCTGCCATATCATGCCCGGGGCCAGGATCGGGGAAAGATGCATGTTGGGGCAGAATGTTTTCGTGGGAGGGAAGGCGCAGATCGGCAATAACGTCAGGGTTCAGAACAACGTGAGTGTTTACGATGGGGTTATTCTCGAAGATGGTGTCTTCTGCGGCCCGAGCATGGTTTTTACCAATGTGAAGGTACCGCGCAGTGCCTATCCGCTTGCAGACTCGGAGGAATTTGCCGTTACCCGCGTGAAAAGAGGAGCCACCATTGGTGCCAACGCGACCATCGTCTGCGGAACCACGATCGGCAAACATGCCCTCATCGGTGCCGGGGCGGTGGTTACGGCCGATATTCCGGATCATGCGGTGGTTTACGGCAATCCGGCGCGGGTGCGTGCGTGGATCTGCAAGTGTGGAAAAACGATAGCGGCACATGATGATCGATCAGCCGGATGTGAATTTTGCCGGACTTTCAGAGAAGACAGCAGGTGACCAGGGAAAAAACCTTGCAACTTTTTTACACCAATGGGGGAGGCCGGGTGCCGTCATTGCCCGGCAAACTGGAACTGAAAATAACGAAATTTATAAAAATGTTTATCGGTGGGGAAGGCAGGCAAGATGATCAGAAGATTTTTCAAGGACAGTGCCATTTACAGTATCAGCAACTTTATCCAGAAAGGGATGGCCATCTTCCTTGTACCCATCTTCACCCGTATTTTTTCGCCCTCGGATTACGGGATCATCGACATCGTGTCCATTATTACCACCCTCGTTCTGATCATCATCACCCTGCAAGTTACCCAGGCAATCGCCAGATTTTACCCCGACACCCCGGATCCCGATGAGAAAAGGAAGATGGCTTCCACGACGCTCTGGTTCACCCTGATTGTTTTCACCGCTTTTCTGCTCGTTGCCGCTGCTTTCACCGGACCCTTGAGCGGATGGGTTTTCGGTGTGCCGGGCCATGAATATGCGTTTGTGGTGGCACTGATCTCCATTTTTACCGCCGGTTTGTTTAACTTTCTGCAGAACCAGCTCCGCTGGCAGTTGCTCTCCAAGCAATTTTCTATCGTTGCCATCGTTACCACCACGTTGACCATCTTGCTCAAAATATTGTTCATCGTTGTTTTGCGCCTGGGGATCGTCGGCGTATTTTATGCCCTCATCGGGGGCAATGTGGTCGGCGGCGTGATGTCGTATTGTTATGTGCGGCACAATTACAAGTTCATCTTCGATTGGCGAACGCTCAAAATGCTGCTCAACTATTCCATGCCCCTGGTCATATCCAGCGTCGGCGTTTACCTGGCCGTTTACTTTGACCGCATTGCCATCAAGGAGATGCTTTCCCTGCACGAGGTTGGCCTCTACGGGATCGGTTTCAGGGTCGCCTCGGCGGCCACCCTGTTCACCGCCGGTATTACCGGAGCATTGACTCCACTCATCTTCACCCATTACCGCGAACCGGATACGCCGGCACGGATTGCCCGGCTATTCCGATATTTTGTTGCCGGGGCACTGGTTGTTCTTCTGGGCCTGTCCATCTATGCGCGGGAAATCGTGATTTTATTTACAACCAGGGCTTACTATGGCGGATACGTGGTCGTCCCCTTTCTGGTGCTCTCCGATTTGTTGTATGTGCTCTACATCTTTGCCCCCGGGCTGAATATTGCCAAGAAAACCAGACAGATAACGATGGTGAATGTATTTTCGGCTTTACTGAACCTGGGGTTGAACTTGCTCCTGATTTACGTCATGGGAATAATGGGGGCGGCCCTGGCCACGGCCATAAGCGCGGGGATCCATTTCTTACTTTTTGTTTTATTGGGGAACCGCCACTACCTTATCCCCTATGAATGGAAACGCACGGCTATCGCCTTGCTGGTTGCGGCTCCTTTTGCTATTGTCGGGGTGATGATTCCCGGCACAGCTTTCTGGGTCTATCTCGTCAAGGCCGGCTTGATAATAGCAGGCAGTCTGGCAGTTGCCTTGCTGTTGCTGGATCTGGAGGAAATTAAAAAAGGGTGGTATTTCCTGCGGGGATGGGCAGCCCGAAGGAAGTTGGCGGCATGAATTTTCATCTTTGAAGGGGAGAAGCAATATAAGAGAGAGTTGATGGGGAATCAATAAAAATCAAGAAAGTATGTGAAAAAATAGAATGACTGAAACGACATTGGTGATCATGGCGGCCGGGCTGGGCAGCAGATACAAGGGGTTGAAACAGATCGATCCGGTGGGGCCATGCGGCGAAGTAATCATGGAGTATTCCATCCATGACGCTTTGAAGGCCGGTTTTGAACGGGTAGTTTTCATCATAAAAGAAGAATTTTACGAGTTGTTTCGCCGGAACATCGGAAGAAAAATCGAGAAGCGGGCTGACACAGATTATGTTTTCCAGGGGTTGGAAGATCTTCCTGACGGTATCGAAGTTCCTTCGGGGAGGGAGAAACCATGGGGAACAGGACATGCGGTCCTGTGTTGCAAGGAAGTGGTGCGTACGCCTTTTGCCGTGATCAATGCCGATGATTTTTACGGGGCGGCTACTTTTGAGGCGCTTCAGGCTTTTCTCTGCGAGAAAGAAGGCACAGGGAAACTTCCTGTGTATGCTCTGGTAGGATTTTTGATCGAGAACACTTTAACGGAACACGGCACGGTGGCTCGTGGGGTCTGTACGGTGGGGGAAGACGGCAATCTGATCGATATCACGGAGCGCACCAGAATCAAAAAATGCGGGGAGGAAGCCTGTTTTACCGAGGATGGGCTTGCCTGGAACCCCATTCCCCGGGGCAGCACCGTATCCATGAATACATGGGGATTCATGCCCGATGTTTTTGATGAACTGGAAAAAGGGTTTGAGGAATTTTTCGAACGCTATCCCTATCCGGAAATACTCACGGCCGAGTATTATCTTCCCGAATTTGCCAACAGACTGCTGGTTGATAATAAAGCTAAAATCCGTGTTTTGAGAACAGATGCCCAGTGGTACGGGGTTACCTACAAAGAAGATAAACCCGTTGTGGAAAGAGCCATTTCTGAATTGATCGCCGGAGGCCTGTATCCACGGGATCTTTGGGGCGGTTGAGTCAGGGGTGTTTGAGAAGGTGTTGGTGGGCATAGCGCAGCGTGGAATCTCGGGTAATAGGGAAGCGATTGTCGCTAAAGCCAACATGTGGGTACAGGGAAAGGATAATAGCAAGGAACCAGTTTATGACGGTGGTAAGGTGTGTACGAGGAGGGGATTCTTCGGTCGCCCTTGAAAAACAGGGCTCCCTCAGAATGACAGGTTGTACGTCCTCTTTCTCCGGTAGTCAGGTAAGTGGTATATACGTGGGGATTCTT
>JAAYSV010000035.1 GCA_012518215.1 Bacillota bacterium | reverse complement strand
GAGCATTGACCACGACTCCGGCGCCTGCATAGATATCGCCAGCATTATCGGTTACAAATAAAACTCCGATGTCTTCATCGTAGGTCATATTGGCCGTTGCAACCAAGTCGCCGTCCACTCTTATTTCTTCAATTATGGCGTTGAAGGCTTCAATGAATGCTATCTTTGCCGCTTCTGGATCTGCTTCTTCGACCGGCCCGATGGCTTCACTTGTCGCTGTTCCCTTGTAGGCACCCGTTCCATCTATTGTTACTTTGATGAAACTCCCGACATCGTCCTCTGTCAAGGTATAAATGCCATCTGTTGCCCCGGCAATTTCTTCATATTCGCCATCTTCACTGTCGGCCCTCAACCATTGATAATCACCCGTTGCTTCTTCCGGTGTCGGTATCGCTATCAAGGTCTCCCCGGCAAAAGGCTCGCCTTCTACAAAGATTCCCTCGATCTCCACTTTCAGATCATCCAGACGGGCCTGCAACGCAGCTTTTGCTTCGCCATCGGGTAGTTCGTCTATCAATGCTTGCATATCTGCAACTTCTTCGAGTGATTCACTTGCCTCGGCTGCCATTATAGCCTCGAGAATGTCTATGCAGGATTCAAGGTCATCACGGGGCGGAATCGGCGGCAGCAAGATTTCCAAGGCCTCACGGATCAATTCCAGATCCAGATCGCTTGATTCGCTTTCGATGGCTTTCACTACAATTTTTTCGGCGTCTGCCAGACGTATCTCAGCAGGGAAATCGCCTTCTTCGATCAAGCCGACAACTCTTCTCAGAAGGAATATCGCATCGAATACATCTATCTCATTGTTGGCACTGACTTCGGCCGCGTACTGCGCATATTCATAGTCTTCTTTTTCAAGCTTGACCAGATCGACTATGTGCCTCAATATCAGAATAGCATCGGCTATATCGATCTTGCCATCATTATTCACATCACCGTACAGGAAAGGATTTTCGGCCGGCTCATCATCTGAAGCCAAAGCCGGAACGGCAACTAGAAAACTCAACAGAAAACTGATCAACAAAACTGATACAATTAACTTGTTTTTTCCAGGTCTGGTTGTCATCATTCGCTAATTTTCCTCCCTATTGTATATGTTTTAACGGCACCTTGATGCCAAATTTCCCCTGTTTTGTTTATGTTTTAAACCCTCAATTTTGAAACATGTACTACCGCGGCAATATTTGTAGCCGATTTCTTTATGAAGATTGTTGGAAACCACAACCTGCCTGCATTGTTTCATCGGCAGATTGTTTGCATACAAAACTAAAAACCACCTCCCTCTCTCTTGATTTCGGAGAATGATCCTTTTGGCTTTGTTCATTCACCTCCCGATGAGTCGTCCAATTATTTAACCATTTACCGATTTCACATTATTACAGCTATTTGGTTAAATTCTACATTTAATTGTATTTTCCTTCCTGAATCACCTAATTTCTTTTTTTTTTCGCTGATGACACAAAATAAGATTATCGCTGCCTTGCAATTTCTATCTGCTTTCGCATCACAAAATTCGGAAGACATTTTTCTTTGGATGGTAGTACGAAACTTTTTTCCGACAAAAACCATAAAACCTCATGCAGCGTATTCAGATGACAATTACAGTGCCGAAACATCATCCCGGGGCGATATGGCACTTTGTCCTTCGGCACATGAATTGATGTAGCGCCATCAACGCCACCAACAAAAAAAGTATCGAAGCGGGATCCTTCCGCCTCGGCAAAAAATGCCGTACCCGATGAAATTTCACCTGTTACCCGTACCTGCCATGAAATATCAAGCAATGTACCAAATATTTCCCCATGGTTCTGAATATTGACAATCATTTATCTTTATCTTAAAATTGCGGTATAATACGGTGAAAAATAGTTTTATCGGAAAAACGGAAAGGTAGGTGGAGTATGCACAAAAGCCTTGCAGGCTTTTTTCTTTTCCGGTACTGAACACCGCAAAAAAGAGGAGGTATCGTTTCGATGGGAAAAACATGGGTTTGGTTTTTGGTTTCAATTCTGCTTGTCGCCTCATTTTCAGTTGTCGGCTGTGACAGCCTGCAGAAGACAGAAACAGAATACAAGATTGGCATCACCCAGATAATCGATCACGCGTCATTGGATGCTGCACGGGAAGGGTTCATCGAGGCATTGAAAGACGAAGGTTTTGTAGAAGGTGAAAATTTAACCATTGAAATCAAGTCTGCTCAAGGAGATATGACCACGGCCACGACCATTGCCGAGGGATTTGTTACCGATGAGGTTGATCTTATTCTGGCCATAGCCACCCCGTCAGCACAGGCGGTAAAGAACGCTACTGAAGAAATCCCGATTCTGTTCACAGCGGTTACCGATCCGGTTGATGCCGGGCTGGTGGAAAGCCTGGAAAACCCCGGGGGCAACGCCACGGGAACCCATGATATGAACCCCATTGCAGACCAGCTCAGCCTGATCAAGGAGATCGTCCCCGAAGCAAAAACAGTCGGTGTCATCTTCAATTCTGCCGAGGACAATTCCATTGTTCAAGTTGAACTTCTGGAGGAAATCGCACCGGATCTGGATCTTGAGGTAGAAAAAGCAGCCATCACCGGCACCGGTGAAGTTGCTACCGCTGCCGAATCTCTGGCTGACAAGGTCGATGCTTTCTATATCCCCACGGATAACACGGTCGTCGCGGCCATCGCTTCTGTAATCAAGACAGCCGAGGAAAACAATATCCCCATCATCGCCGGTGAAGGAAATACCGTGAAAGAAGGGGCTCTGGCCACGGTGGGCATTGATTATCTGAAGCTTGGCTATCAGACCGGCAAGATGGCAGCCAAAGTCCTGCGTGGCGATGCAGAGCCGGCTGACCTTCCGGTGGAAGGGCAAAGCGAATACGAATATGTAGTCAATACCACCGCCGCCGGGAAGATGGGGGTTACATTGCCCCAGGATCTTCTGGACAAAGCTACAATAATAGAGTAACTTAAACCTGTAATCAACCTACTGAATACATAATAGTAAACATAGTTGGAGGTGCGGAAAGTGAATATATCCATCGTCTGGGGAGCGATCCTGCTCGGTCTGCTCTATGGACCGCTTGTTCTGGGCGTATTCCTCACTTTCCGCATTCTCGACTATGCCGACCTTACCGTGGATGGAAGCCTCCCCCTGGGGGGAGCAATTGCAGCCACCCTTATCTTTGCGGGGGTCAACCCCTTCGTGGCCACGCTGGCTGCCCCCTTTGCCGGTGCCCTGGCCGGAGCCGTAACAGGTATCCTGCATACCCGTTTCCAGATCACACCACTGCTGTCGGGAATTCTGACCATGATCGCACTTTATTCGATCAATCTGCGAATCATGGGGCGTCCAAATATACCTCTGCTTCGTCATGGAAGTGTTTTTGATCCCCTGGTAGACCTGGGGCTGACTCTACGCACCGGCCAGACAATCGTCGCCCTGCTGGTAATTGTGGTTTCGGTTGTCTTCCTTTATCTTTTTCTCAGCACGGAGCTGGGACAGGCCTTGCGCGGCACCGGCGATAACGAAACGATGATGCGCAGCCTGGGTGTGAACACGGACCGTCTCAAGATATTGGGGCTCTCCCTCTCCAATGCCCTGGTGGGCCTCTCCGGAGCACTCGTCGCCCAGTATCAGGGTTTTGCAGACGTCAGTATGGGTATCGGCATGATCATCATCGGCCTGGCTTCGGTAATCGTGGGTGAGGTTATCATGGGAGTAAAATCAATCCTGGGACGCCTCATTGCAGTGGTTGTCGGCTCGCTGATCTACCGCCTGACGATTGCGCTGGTACTGCGTTTCGGTTTTCTCGAACATACCGACCTGCGGCTTTTCACGGCCTTGATCGTAACCCTGGCCCTGATTGCGCCGGGAATCAGAAAAAAATTAAAAACCATGAACGGTAAATCAGCATCTTGAAAACAGGATTGATAAATTGAGATATTTGTGTATACTATTACATTGCTTGCATTACTGAACAAGGTGAACGGTAGATGTTAAAAATCAACAATGTAACCAAAATATTTTATCCCGGAAGTATCAATGAAAAAGTGGCCCTGAACAGGGTTTCCCTGCACCTGAAAACTGGCGAGTTCGTAACCGTGGTCGGTGGCAACGGTGCCGGCAAAACCACGCTCCTGAACTGCATAGCGGGCATCTATCCCGTGGAAGATGGCACCATCGCCATAGATGGTGAAGATATTACCCGACAACCCGATTTCAAGCGGGCCTCTTCCATCTGCCGGATCTTTCAGGACCCGATGATGGGTACGGCCGCTTCCATGACCGTGGAAGAGAATCTGGCCCTGGCCATGAGGCGCGGGCAACGACGGCGATTGACATGGGCGATCACGGAAAAGGAGCGCAATTTTTTCCGCGAACGGCTGGCCGTACTGCACCTCGGTCTGGAGGAGAGGCTCACGACACAGGTAAAACTTCTTTCCGGCGGACAGCGGCAGGCACTCTCCTTGCTGATGACCACCCTGGTAAGGCCGGCGCTGGCCCTGCTGGATGAGCATACCGCCTCCCTCGATCCCAAAACCGGCTTGCGGGTATTGCAACTGACCGGAAAATTGATCGAAGAAGTCAATATCACTACCATGATGGTGACACACAATATGGAGCAAGCACTGAGCATGGGTACGCGCACGGTGATGATGCATGAAGGTAAAATCGTACTTGATATCAAGGGTGAACAGCGTGAAAATATGAGCGTTTCCCGCCTGGTCGAACTCTTCTATGAAACCGGCGGTGAGAAGATACTGAACGATCGCCTGCTGCTGGTATAGGCCACGGTAATCTTTTCCCCTATCCCCTGTCCCTATCTTTTCATAACGATGGGTCAACATTTTTCCTTGACATGTTATTTTCAGGCAGTATCCGGGATGAAACCATTGAATTGAGCCTCGTAGAGCCGGGCATAATAGCCGCCTTTCTGCAACAAGTCCGTGTGGGAACCCTCCTCGGCAATTCCTTCGTCCGTGAGAACCAGGATCCGATCTGCATTGCGCACCGTGGTCAAGCGATGTGCGATCACCAGGGTGGTGCGGTTCCGGGACAGTTTGAAGAGCGCTTCCTGGATCATCGCCTCGGTCTCATTGTCCAGGGCGGAGGTGGCCTCATCAAGAATGAGGATCGGCGGATTTTTCAAGAAAATCCGGGCGATGGCGATACGCTGCCGTTGTCCGCCGGAAAGCATCACTCCACGTTCCCCGACGTAAGTTTCGTAACCATCCTCCAGCTCCATGATGAATTCATGGGCATTGGCCCTGATCGCCGCCTCGATTATTTCCTCGTCACCTGTATCAATTTTACCGTAGGCGATATTTTCTTTTACCGTTCCGGAAAACAGATAGACATCCTGCTGAACGATGCCGATATTGCGTCGCAGTGATCTCTGGGTATAATCACGAATATCAACGCCATCGATGCTTATCTTGCCCTCCTGAATGTCATAGAAACGGGGAATAAGATTGCAAATGGTTGTCTTGCCAACTCCTGACGGCCCGACCAGGGCAACCGTTTCTCCGGGAGCGATCTTCAGGTCGACATCGGACAGAATGATTTTACCCGGAGAATAGGCAAATGAGACTCGGTCGATGGAAATATCGCCCCGCAGGCGCCCGGCTTTCTGCGCATCCTTCCTGTCTATGATCTCGGGTTCTACCTTCATCGTCTCCACAAAACGGTGGAAACCGGCCATTCCTTTCTGATAAGTCTCCACCAGAATCGATATGCGGCGGATCGGTTGCAGGAACATGGAAACGTAAAGCAGAAATCCAACCATCACCCCCACGGTTATCTGCCCGCGAAAAACAAAGTAACCGCCCAGCAAAACTACCGCCAGGTTTGCCAGGTTGGAAAACAGGTTGATCCCGGAAAAGAATTGAGCCATGGCGCGGAAAGATTCCTGTTTTGAACTGCGGAATTTTCGATTGTCATGTTTGAATTTTTCAATCTCATAGCTTTCATTGGTAAAGGACTTGACCACCCTTACCCCCGAAATACTATCTTCCACCCGGGCATTGATATCGGCAACTCTCAAGCGCACATTGCGAAAGGCTTCCTGCATCTGCCTGTTCTTTTTAACTGCAAACCAACCCATCACCACCACCAGGAACAATATCGGAAGAGTCAACTGCCAGTTGATGGTCATCATGATAACGATAGCGCCACACAATGTTATCGTAGCTATAAACAGGTCCTCCGGGCCATGATGAGCCAGCTCTGATATTTCGTTGAGGTCGTTGACAAGGCGCGACATGATATGACCTGTTTTGGTATGGTCAAAATAGCGGAAGGAAAGCTTGTGAATATGATCAAAAAGGTCCTGGCGCATATCAAATTCAATGCGCACCCCGAGCACATGCCCCCAGTAATTGACGATATATTCGAGCAGTGAACGCAGAAGATAAAGCCCCAGCAGGGCAGCACCGATCATCAAAAAAAGGGCCATGTTTCTCTGGGGGATGATATGATCGATGGTCCATTGAACCGCAACTGGAAAAACCAGGTCCAGTGAAGCCATCAGGAAAGCACTGCTAAAATCAAGAATGAACAAAGGCCAATGGGGCCTGTAATAGCTGGCGAATCGTCTCAGCAATCTATCCTGTCTCCTTTGGAACGGCAAGCGAACAAATCTCCTGCATCGCGTAGCATTATTTTTAATTATATCACAACTTTTATTGTCGGGTATTATCGGGGAAAAAAAATATGTTCGGGAATATGGCCAACAGCGGTGTTACGAATGGCACCATCCCCTGCTCACCGCCTGCCACCCGGGCCGCCCATCTCGACAACTTCATCATGCCCCCTTTACTGTTAGAAAAAAAGATACTACTACCTGTCATTCCGAGCGAGCGGCTATATTTTGCCGCGACGAGGAATCTTGACCACTCAAACACACCTTTCTATCGATACAAACTGGTTCCTGCTTTTCCCCGTACCGATATGTTGGAGACAGCGACATGGAATGAATGGCTGCCATGGTCAAGCACAGTGCTTGCCATTACCCGAGATTCCTCGCGGCGCTATTCTTTCACCCTGTTGTTACCATTTCTACTTCATTTATCTTTATGGCTTGATGCCAGTGTTCTTGTTAAACACCGCTTGCTCGGAATGACAGGGGGGGAAGGTCGCCTTTTATATTATACTGTCATTCTGAGGGAGCGGCGTTATTTGCCGCGACCGAAGAATCCCCTCCTCGTACACACCTTACCATCGCCATAATCTGTTTCCCGTTTTGATCTTTTCCCCGTACGGATATGTTGGCATATGCAACATAGAGTGAATGGCTGCCATAGCCGGTGAAGGCGAGGAAGCGAAACGGGACTGCCGACGTGATGTGGACAGTGTATTACCTGTCCATTCAGAGGCCGCCGCTGGCGGCCGAAGAATCCCCTGGTTGACCACACTAACTCCCTGAACCGTTCTTTATGCTATGGCCCATGAACGGCCCAGTCGCCGAGCCAACATATAAAAAAAGAAATAGAAAACGTAGGCGGCCGAGGAAACCCTTGTTAATACCACTTACTCAGTGGGGGGAAGCTATTTCCTGGGTTTT